>MNZA01000195.1 GCA_001873375.1 Oscillatoriales cyanobacterium CG2_30_44_21 | reverse complement strand
GGGATCTCGCAAACTTCCAAAGTGGGTTTCGATTAGTTTGACAGGACTGATTGTTGCTAGCATTTCGACTTCTCTTTCTAAATATGCTCAATCTTCCCGTTTTTATTTTCCATTTTCGTGCTTGTTAAGAAATATGTCCTTTTTTGTTAAGAAACGTGTGCGGTTGCCCTAGTGTTGTCCGAACGGTAGTTAGGATTCTGTAGATTTGTTGTCATATTGATATGTTCACTATTAGACAGTATTAACAGCAAGTAGAGTCTCTAAATTCTTTAGTTAAAATATCGTATAAAATTTATATTAGCTCTTCTTAAGAGTTACTTTGTATCTTCAAATCAGATAACCAATTAGAAAAAGAATTAGCAAGTGTATTTTTCAATCTACTCCTGTTTAGCTCGTAAACATTGCCACTCTCTACATCAAGAATTACTAGGAAATCTTCATAGCCAGTACTTGAAATGACAATTTCATTCTTCTCAAGGCTGTAATCTTCTTGGCTCATTCTTGTAGCGGCAACTACACAGGGTAGTTTACCTATATCATCGCTAGGGGATACTAAATACAGAGAATCCTTACTTCCTTCTCATATCGAGTCAGTGTTGAAGCTGGTAGCACCTTTGGCTGACACAAGTATGTCGGGCGCTGCGATCGCTATGGATGGCTTTGGCGTTTCGGCTTCAGGTTCTATCGGTTACGCCAAGTTTGGCTTCACCGTTGATAATGTTATGGCAACTGCTCGCAAAGTTCTCGGTTAAGTTAAACAAGGAAACTTCTCTTTTTGTGTTTAAGTTTATTCTTATTGGTTAATTTTACAAATGCTTGGTTTATGAGGCGATCGCTAAATTATGATTTAGAATAGAATGCGATGGGCGATCGCAGGAGTAACTCCAATGACTCAAACAGTTACAAGAGAAATATCACTTTATGATCAAGATCTTAATTTGTGGATAGAAACCGTGATCGCCCAGTTAAAAACTGGCAATTTAGAGAATCTCGATATTGAAAATCTAATAGAGGAATTAGAAGGTTTGGCAGGTAGGGATAGAAGAGAGGTCGTTAACAGGCTGAAAAGGTTAATCGAACATATCTTGAAGCGTTGTCATGTTGATTTGCCTGATTGTTTTAGGGGGTGGGAAGTGACAATCGCCAATCAACGAGATCACCTCAAACAACTGCTCAAACAGTCACCAAGCTTGAAACAGCATTTTTCGCTATGTTTTGACGAAGCTTTTGACAGTGCGCTAAACCTAGTTCAGATTGGCTATCCTGATACAGACTTTCCTACTACATGGCAGTTTAGTCGCAATATTGAGGATGTTTTGAACGCTAGGTTTTGGCAATAGTTGTAACGAATATGAGCGCGATCGCTTCCCAAATAATCAAATCTCAGGGCGATCGCTAAATCGAGATTAGAATAAACTTAAATGATGATTGCAGGAACAACTCTAGTGACTCAAACGATTGCACCACTATTTCGTGAAAATGTTTGATGAGTGTTTTGAAGCTTCTTTAAATCGGACTAAGATTGAATATCCTGATTATCAATTCCCCGATCAATGGCAATTTGGAAGTGATGTTGATACGATGCTAAATGTTGATTTTTGGGAAGAGTCATAATTGGCAAATTGCGATCGCTATTCAAATAACTACATCACAAGGCGATCGCTTTAAATGATGTTAAACAAACATTTAATTTATGAGATTTTAATTAAATAGTTAGTTGAACCAGTGTAACAAATGCGATCGCTAATGATTATGATTTAGAATAAATCGGAACAAGCAATCGCAGGAGAAACCCCAATGTCTCAAACAATTGCAAGAAAATTATCACTTTATGATCAAGATCTTAATCTGTGGCTGGAAACAGCGATCACGCAGTTAAAGACTGGAAATTTACAGGATATTGACGTCGAAAATCTAATAGAGGAGTTAGAAGGTTTGACGGGTAGAGATAGGCGTGAGCTAAAAAATAGGCTGACCACTCTTATAGAACATCTTCTAAAACGCTGTTACGTTGAGAGTGAATATGACTATGCAGGATGGCAAAACACAATTGCAAGAACACGCATTAAAATTAGAGATATCCTCAGACAGTCGCCTAGTCTAAAAAATTATGTGAATAGTCGTGAACTGTTTCAACAATCATTTGAGGATGCCTTATTTATCGTTAGATCGGAATTAGGTTATAGGTCTGTCGAATTTCCTGATAGTTGGGAATTTAATCAAGATATTGAGTCAATGCTCAATGTGAATTTTTGGGAGTAAGGGCGATCGCCTCCCAAATAATCACAAGCTGATCGCTTTAAATGATGTTAAACAAATGCTGGGTTTGTGAAATGGTGGCTAAATCGCAATTTACTCCAAATCTAAACTACCTTGTTTAACTTCCATTTGCTTTTCAGCCGATTTGAGGACTTCTAGGGCGAGGAGAATGTCAAGGCGTTTTTGTTCTTCGATGATTTCTTGGACGGTGACGATCCGAATCGTATCAACGGGGGCGCTCATGTATTGACTTTTATAGATTCCTGCTTCTTTGGCTTCTTTGATCATGTCTTTGGTGGGCTTTTGCAGAGTGATGAAAATGCCGAGGGTGGCGCTTTTACGGGTGATTGTGCCTTGGAGGTCACGAATGTCACGGGATGAGACTTTGCCAGATTTGACTTGCAAAATAATCTTTTCAGGATCATCTTTTTCGCTTCTAAAGTAAGCAATGCCATCAATACCTTTGTCTGCGCCTTTCTTTTGATTAATTGTGGCGCGGTTGTTGGAATAAGTAAGTACTGCCCATTTTTCAAATTCTTTACGGGTGCGATCGTCGCTTTTAAGGGCTAACGCTTCGGCGGATTTCATGTCTTTAGGAATGCCATTTAGCAAGATGTTGTCTAATACGCCTTTGCCAAAGGTATCTTCTAAGCGTTTGAGAATTAAGCTAATGCTTTGATAGGTGATATCAATGCCAATCCATTGACGATTTAATCTTTGCGAAACTGCAACGGTTGTACCGCAACCACAGTAAGCATCAAGAACTACATCACCTTCTTTGCTACTAGATTTAATGATTCTCTCTAAGAGTGATTCGGGCTTTTGAGTCGGATAACCTAGCCGTTCGGCAGCATGAGGAGTTAGCGATTGAATATCAGTCCAGATATTGGTAATGATTGAACCTTCTTGCTCTTCTAAATAGCGCTTTAATCTGGGACGTTTTGTAATATCAAATCTACCATCTGAATGAGTTGGATAATATATCCTTCTGTCATCGTGTAACTTCTGCATTGTGTCAAGCTGATAACGCCAACCTTTTGGCGGGTAAGGAAAACCCATCCACTCATACATCATATTTGGACGAGGATTAGGACTAGCCATATCTGCTAATTGATATCTTCCTCTACCGTCATTATCATCATGTCTATAGAACTTTTCAACGTAATTACTATCATGCTCTCCGTATTGTGGATAGAAAATCGTTTTTGATGATTTTACATAATAGAAAATAATATCTGCGATATCACAAAATTTCTTTGTAGCGTCACTATGAGCAGATTGGCGCTTCCAAATAATGTCATTTTTATAGTCTCCACCTTGTGGACAGAAAATAGCATCTGTAATTATTTTTAAGTAATGAGAAGCACTTGGATCGCAGTGTAAATAAAAACTTCCAGTTGGTTTTAAAACTCGATAGATTTCGGCAATTCGTAACGTCATACTGACAAGATAAGCCAACAAACTCCCCTTACCTAAAACCTTCGCCAACCCAGAAATAAGATCGATACTTTGGGAAGTAAAATGACCCAAATAATTTTCTTGAATCTCCGCCAAACCCTGATTAGCAATATCATCCCAAGTCCAAGTATCGATAAATGCTTGCGCCTGTGCCTGATCTTCCTTGCCAATATTGTTGTAAATCTGGTTATAGTTGCGCTTCGAGTTAAACGGCGGATCGATGTAGCACAAATCGACCGACTCATCCTTGATATGCCGCCGCAACACCTCCAGATTGTCCCCGTAAAATAATTGATTTTTAGACTGGTTTTTGGCTTGATCTGACATAAATCCTTTGTTTAGCGTACTTTTACTGACGGCTTACTCAAAAAGCGTAACTATATCGTATTCCCAATCCAAATTCTTACTCCCCACATCGACACCAATAGAACTAATAAAATAATATCGCGTGGCAGAAACTTGAGGGGATTCCAAACTAGCAAATGGGTGTTAGGACCGGTAAAACCGCGTACCTGCATCGCACTAGCCGTTTGTTCAGCCCGAATGAAGAGATTATCGATTAGACGCTCAGTGAGAATCAACCAAATTTGAGTAGTGCGCTTAAAGCCTAGCCTTTTCCAATTGATTGACCGCGTTCGCATCGCCCTACCAAGGTTCTGCACTTCTTCAAGAACCAATGGCACAAAGCGCAGCGCGAGGGTCAAAGTCAATACAATTTCAACTACTGGCACTCTAAAAAATTTCAACGGTGAACAAATTGCGGCGATCGCGGCGGTAATTTCTTCGGGAGCCGTGACTAATAAAAACAGAGTCGGCGCGTATAAATAGGTAAAAATCAAAGTGCAGACCCGAATTCCCAAATCAAGGGACTTGCGCGTAATCGTGATATTGCCAGCCTTCCAAATCACATAGCGATAGGGAGTTGGCTGAGGCAAGTTGACAGTCAAGGTCGGTGATGAACTTTGTACTTGCGTTTTTGCTATTTCAGGAATCGGGCGGCGCGGCTGAATCGTGACATTAAACCCATCGGGCGAAATTATGGCGATCGCAAAAGTCATAAAGGCTAACAACAACAAAATCCCCATCTGCTGTTTCCAAACCCGCATCGGAATACCAGAAGCAAAGGTTAGCAAAATTAACAACACCGCGATCGCAATCCGCCATAGGTCATTGGCTTGAATGGGACTCAACAAAAAGGTCAGCAGCCCCAATAATTTGATGCGAGGATCAATCTGGTGCAGCCAAGTAGCTGGCTTTTCGAGGTAAAGTCCGATGGGAAGCGATCGCAGTATATCCACTATGTTTTGATATCTTTGAGAAAATTCAATTTTACAGCGCTTTGCGCCCAGGTCCGAACCCATATAAATTTTGAAAGCGTTGCTTCGCAACGCTTTCAAAATTTATATGAGCTTTTTTGATGATTAGTCAAAACCTAATAGATCAAAAATCTCCCGATCTTTTAGAGGTTGTGCGTAGAGAGGCTCAGCATTGTCCAGCATCCCTTTGGCAAGCTTCAGGTATTCTTGTTGAACTTCCAACACTTCAGGTTCAGGATCCATTTCAAACACAGTGCATTTTTTCAAACGGCTGCGGCGAATGGCATCGACAGTGCGGAAATGGGCAAGGGTTTTTAAACCAACGCGATCATTAAACTTATCAATTTGATCAGTTCCTTCGCTGCGGTTGGCAATAATCCCACCGAGACGAACGCGATAGTTTTTCGCTTTTGATTGAATTGCCGCGACAATTCGATTCATGGCAAAGATCGAGTCAAAGTCGTTAGCAGTAACGATCAAGCAATAATGCGCGTGCTGTAAAGGCGCTGCAAATCCGCCACAGACGACATCTCCCAACACATCAAAAATTACGACATCTGTATCTTCCAGCAGATGATGTTCTTTGAGAAGTTTGACGGTTTGACCTGTAACATAGCCGCCACAACCCGTACCCGCAGGAGGTCCACCTGCTTCAATACACATCACGCCGTTATAACCTTCAAACATGAAGTCTTCCGTCTGTAACTCTTCAGAATGGAAATCTACGGTTTCGAGGACATCAATAACGGTGGGAACCATTCTCTTAGTGAGCGTAAAGGTGCTGTCATGCTTGGGATCGCAACCAATTTGGAGGACACGCTTACCAAGATGGGAAAATGCTGCTGATAGATTGGAAGATGTGGTGGATTTACCGATGCCGCCTTTACCATAGACTGCAATCACCAAAGCACCTTCAATTACCATTGAGGGATCTTGATGCACTTGTAGACTACCTTCGCCATCTTCGCACTTTGTAATTGATGGTGGATGCGCTGTTAAAACTGCCAAAATAAACTCCTGATATATAAATTTAGATTTTTAAGACCCTCACCCCTAGCCCCTCTCCCGCAGGAGAGGGGAACTAGAAAGATATTAAATTCTTCTCCCCCTCTCCCGCGGGAGAGGGGGCTGGGGGGTGAGGGAAATTACTGTCCGATCGCCGCTTTTGCTTCGTAGAGAGTATCGGAAGTGATCGAAGTAATACCGCGATCGCTAGCAAATTTCTCGGTATTGCGCTTGATTTTACCGCGTACAAAGAAGGGAATCTTCTTTAACTCTGCTTCGCCATCAAGACTCCAAGTGATGCCAGCGACTTCTTGGGTCAGGGGAGTCAGGACAACTTGATCAGAATGGCTCGCTGAGTTGCCAATACTGACCATTGGCTCAGAAGTAGCCTCGCGGCGAGTCTCCTGTGCGGTTGCAGTATGCAGATGGCTCATGTGACCTTCGGCAAACTCGAAGTCCTCTTTAAACATTCCAATCAAATGTTCTTCTAGTCCCATCATCAAAGGATGTACCCAACTGTCAAAAATTACATTTGCCCCTTCCCAACCCATTTGGGGTGAGTAACGGGCTGGCACATCTTGGACATGGATCGGAGCCGAAATTACTGCGCAAGGGATACCCAAGCGTTTAGCAATATGGCGCTCCATCTGCGTGCCAAGCACTAGTTCGGGAGCAGCTTCCGCAACCTTTGCTTCTACGGCTAAGTAGTCATCACTGATGACCGCCTCAATACCATGCTTTTTCGCCAATTCGCGAACTTCTCGCGCAAATTCACGGCTGTAGGTTCCGATACCCACTAGGGTAAATCCCAGTTCTTCAGTGGCAATGCGGGCGGCGGCTAAGGCATGAGTCGCGTCACCGAAGATAAACACGCGCTTACCTGTGAGATAGGTGGAGTCAACCGATCGCGAATACCAAGGCAGCCTAGAGGCATGGGCTTCAGCAGATGAAGAAATGCGGGCAGCATCCCAGTTACCGAGAGTGTCGGACTGCGATCGCGCTAGGGCATGACTAACATCAATTTCGGCAACCTTACCAATTTCGGCGATAAAATCACGGGTTGCGCCCACGCCGATCGGCACAGTTTTAATAATGGGCTGGGCAAAATTACGACTTAACCAAGTACAAGTTGTCAGCGCAATTTCAGGATAAAGACAAATATTAAAATCGGCATCAGGAATTCGCATCAAATCGGCGGGGGTCGCACCCATGGGCGCAATCACATTCACATCAACCCCAATTTCCGCCAGTAATTTCACCACTTCCCGAATATCATCGCGACATCGAAAGCCCAAAGCTGTGGGGCCAATAATATTTGCTTTAGGGCGAATATGGGAGTCTCTTTGGGGACGCTTGGTATTGGGAGGTAATACAACAGGCAAGAGTAAGGTGCGAACCAAGTGATACAAAGTTTCACTTGCACCCCAATTTTCTTTTTTGGAATAGGCGGGTAACTCTAGGCTGACCACGGGGATCGGTAGTCCCATGCTTTTAGCAAGCGATCCTGGTTGATCTTGAATTAGTTCCGCAGTACAGCTTTCGCCAACTAGCATCACTTGAGGCTTAAATCTTTCGTAAGCATCTCTAACTGAGGTTTTGACCATTTCCGCAGTGTCACCGCCTAGATCGCGAGCTTGAAAAGTTGTATAGGTAACAGGAGGGCGGCGATCGCGGCGTTCGATCATCGTAAATAGCAAGTCGGCATAGGTATCGCCCTGTGGGGCATGAAGTACATAATGTACGCCTTCCATGGCAGTCGCAACGCGCATTGCGCCGACATGGGGAGGGCCTTCGTAAGTCCAGAGAGTTAGTTCCATAAGTTATTTCATTATAGGGATATCAAAAAAAAGTGATTTAGAGAGTGCTTTGCACTCTCTAAATCACACTGTCAATCTTCTACGTCTTTCAAGGGGACGCGCGAATAACTCTGCAAGATCGGCGGCTTGGTCATAACCTTGGATCGGCGAAAATACCAATTCGATTGACCATTTTGTTGCCATACCTTCAGCTTCGAGAGGATTAGCTAGTCCCAATCCGCAGACTGTGATATCAGGCTTGGCGGCTCGGCAGCGATCTAGCTGCTTTTCCACATCCTGACCTTCCGACAAAGCCGTACCAACTGGCAAAAGATTAATTTCTTGATCCATCAGCAAACGATCAATATAAGGAGTACCAACTTCGACTAGTTCCATACCGCACTCTCTCGATAAAAACCTTGCCAGAGGAATTTCTAACTGTGAGTCAGGGAATAGAAATGCTTTGCGACCAGCTAGGGCTTGGCGATAGCGATCTAGGGCGATCGCCGATCGGTTTACAGAGGGGGCGATCGCTTGCTTAAATTGTTCATTACTAACATTCCAAGCATCAGCCGCCGTCTTCAGCCATGTGGTTGTGCCTTCGATGCCGAGGGGATAGGGCGATGGCAATAGGGTTGCTCCACGAGCGATTAGCGATCGCACCGTGTCGCTGAGAAATGGCTGTGCTAGCAATAATTTTGTCCCTTTACCAATGGGAGGTAAGTTAGCAGCGCGGCGCGGCGGGAAGAAATAAACGGGTCCGATTCCTAATTTGTCAAATATCCTCTGAAATTGGTCTTCTACCACATCAGCAAGGCTACCCACGATCATCAAGCTTGGCTCGTCATGGCTGCGGGGCAACACAGGAACCATCGATCCCAAACAGGCATCTTCACCCTGCGTAAACGTGGTTTCAATACCACTACCCGAATAGTTAAGGATTCTCACCTTGGGAAAAAATCGCTGATTTAACCTTTCCGAAGCTTTGGCCAGATCAAGCTTGATGACTTCAGAGGGACAGGAACCCACCAAAAATAATGTGCCAATATCAGGGCGACGTTCTAACAACTGATCAACGACGCGATCGAGTTCTTCATTAGCGTCAGCAAGCCCAGCCAGATCACGTTCACCGAGAATCGCGGTTCCAAACCTTGGCTCCGCAAAGATCATCACTCCCGCCGCCGACTGTACCAAATGGGCGCAGGTACGCGAGCCGACGACTAAGAAAAATGCATCTTGCATCTTGCGATGTAGCCAAACGATACCCGTCAAGCCACAAAACACCTCTCGTTGTCCGCGTTCTTTGAGGACGGAGAGATCGGTAATATTTTTATGATTGTTTGTTTGGACAGGAACTTCTGTGCAAGGCTCTAGAGCCATGTTTTGCCCTCCTAAAAAGCATTTGATTGCAAAACAATCGATAAGTAATTCCTTTTACTATATTTAGTAAAACTAGGAGTCGGGGCAAAAAGTTACAAACGGTTACAGGAATGCCAGTTACCAGAGCAATAACAAGCTTAAAAATGTTGCTTTGCAACATTTTTAAGCTTGTTATTGCTCTAGCTGGGCGCAAGGCAATAAAAAAATGTGTGTATTAAGTGGCGGGCTTAATAAAAACAGAACCCCAAAAGGCTGATTCGCCCGCTTTGAGGGCGAATCAGCCTTTTGGGGTTCTGTTTT
>MNZA01000167.1 GCA_001873375.1 Oscillatoriales cyanobacterium CG2_30_44_21 | reverse complement strand
CACTCGCTTATTGGTTTTTAGTAGTATGAATATAGTTTTTGTGAGTTGAGAAGCAAACCTAGTATGGGTTTTCCAACAAAAAAATGGCTACGCCATTTTTTTGTTGGGTATTAGTTGAGCATCGCTATTCAGGTTTATAGTGCTTGATATATAATCAGACTCGTAATACAGCGCTTTGAGCTTATTTAAAATCCAGAGAAACTCTTGTGCATCGCGGCTCCGCCGCGATGCACAAGAGTTTCTCTGGAATAATCAAAGCCTCAATAATATTTAGATACACATAAGATGCTATGGCGGATCGATACGTTCGCGTGAAAACTTCCCAAGGACAGTCCTACTATGGATTGCTAGAGCTAAATCAGTCTGTGAAAATATTAGACACAGCGCCTTGGTTGGGAGGTAAGTTAAATGGTGAACTATTAGCGCCAGATACATATCAACTTTTGGCTCCATGCGAACCCAGCAAAATTATCGCCGTAGGTAAAAATTACTCGGCACACGCCGCAGAGATGGGCGGAGAGGTTCCTAAAGAGCCGATTCTATTTCTTAAACCCACCACCGCGATCATCGATCCTGAAGCCGAGATTGTATTACCGCCGCAGTCTAAGCGAGTCGAATATGAGGGGGAATTGGCTTTAGTAATTGGTGAGCGTTGCTTTAATCTTTTACCAAAACAGGCGATCGCCTGCATCTGGGGATATACGATCGCCAATGATGTGACCGCTCGCGACTTACAAAGAAGCGATAGCCAATGGACTCGCGGCAAGGGTTTTGATACTTTTTGTCCGCTGGGACCTTGGATTGTGCAAGAGATTAGTCCTACGGCGATGATTCAAACTTTTGTGAATGATGTCAAAAAACCATTTCAATCCGCCACGATTGATGAGATGGTTTTTTCGCCTGATTATATTGTTTCTTACATAAGTCAGATTATGACTTTATTACCAGGAGATATTATCTTGACTGGCACTCCCGAAGGTGTGGGAGCAATGGAAGGCGGCGATCGCGTTTATATAGAAATTGAAGGTATTGGCAAACTACAAAATACTGTAATCTCGCGATTGCCTTCACAGGTTAAGGACACTGAAGAAGATTAGAAATACTCCCTTCCCGCTATGAAATTAGGCATTAAAGACCAAAATTTAGCGTTGCGGCGCGAAGCGCCGCTTTTAAAATTTTCTTGGGGTTTCAATTAAGCGCAAAGCGCTGTAATCGCTAAGCCTAACCAAATTAAAAAACAAATTCGAGTTAGTTGCAGCGCTTGAATTATTTTTAGAGGGGTGATCGCCTGAATCGCATCCCCTAAGAGTGGCTTTGACTTGACAAATCCGCGATAACGATTGTCGCCGCCCAGTTGCACTTGTAAAATCGCGGCATATACACATTCACTCCACCCGGAGTTAGGACTAGGATCTTGCCTCGCATCGCGATCGCAAATTTTCCATACATAGATTGACTTCCTCGAAACTAGCGCCAAAGTCAGCACCGTCAAGCGACAGGGCAACCAAGTCAAGACATCATCGGTCTTCGCGCTAAACCAACCCAAATCTGTATAGGGCGCTTCATGGTAGCCCACCATTGAGTCAAGGGTGCTGGCTGCTTTGTACGCGATCGCCAGGGCTACACCGCCAAAGTCAAACAGAGCCGTACCGACCAAGGCATAAAACAATGGAGAAGTAACACCATCGATCGAATTTTCAGTGACAGTTTCTAAAACTGCACGGAGAATCTCCACCTCATCGAGATCGTCAGTATCTCGCCCCACATAGCGGCTTAATTCTTGCCTAGCCGCTTCGAGATTGCCTGTTGCCAAAACTTTTAGTACCGACTCAGCCGCGTCCCTGAGACTGCGCCCCGCAAAACAAGCTGCTAGCAAAATACTGGAAATGGCGATCGCCAAAACAAGATTGAACTTAGCCGCCGTAATTACGATTAACCAAGCGATCGCGCCACTCCCCCCGATCATCGTCATTCCCAAAATCACACCCAGCATCTTCATGATTTGGGGCGAAAATCTGGCGACAAGTTGATCAGTGACTAAGTTTACATATCCAGAAATCAACCAGCCCATGACTTGCACAGGATGCAGCCACTCCACAGGATCACCGATTACATAGTCGATGGTGGCAGCCAGAACTAAAATCAGGATATCTATATTGACAAATTCGATTTGCATGGAATTACAGCGCTTGGCGCTTAATTAAAACCGAGAGAGATTTTGAGAAGGGTTGCGGAGCAACCCTTCTCAAAATCTCTCTCGACTACATTTTTAAAAGCGCGGCTTCAACAAGCTGCTTTACAATTAAACGCTATGGCAAACGATAATCAAGAAAATTTGTTCGACAAGCTTAAATCTATAGTCGCTGAATTTGCGCCACAGGCTCAGGTGATCGACATTCAAGGTTTTGGCAGTGGCAATATTAACGATACCTTTTGGGTATCTTTGCAAGACGCGGAATATCAATTCTTGATTTTACAACGCATCAATCATGGCGTATTTCGGGAGCCACAACTGGTCATGCAAAATATGCGGACTTATACTGACCATGTGCGCGATCGCCTTGCCCAAAGTCCCCTAGATCGGCGTTGGGAACTGCCCGAAATATTGCCCACTGTTCAAGGTCAAGATTATTCTCAAACTACAGATGGCGAATTTTGGCGATCGCTAAGTTTTATTGAAAACTCTAAGTCCTACGATGCAATTACCAATTCTCAGCAGGCACGAGAAGTCGGCTATGCCCTCGGCACTTTTCATTACTTAACCAGCGATCTTGCCCCAGAAAAGTTAGTCGATACCATCGCAGGCTTTCACATCACGCCCTTATATTTGCAGCAGTACCAACAGGTCATCGCCGAGGGCAAAAACACGCAAACCTCCCCTGAAATCACTTATTGTCACCAAATTATCGAGCAGCACCAAAAGCTAGTCCATCTGCTAGAAGATGCCAAAGCCTCTGGCAAGTTACCTTTGCGGGTCATGCATGGCGACCCCAAAGTAAATAATATTTTGTTTGATCAAAGCACCCAGCTAGCCGTCAGCATCGTTGATCTCGATACAGTCAAGTCAGGGCTAATCCATTACGACATCGGCGACTGTCTGCGCTCAGGCTGCAACCCCGCAGGTGAGGAAACCAGAAAGTGGACAGAAGTTCGTTTTGACATGGATCTTTGTCAAGAAATATTGTCTGGATATAAGGCGATCGCCAATTCATTTCTCACCAAAACTGACGAAGACTACATTTATGACTCAATACGAGTAATTACTTTTGAGTTAGGCTTGCGATTTTTTACCGACTACCTCGCAGGAAATACTTATTTCCACATCAAATATCCTGAACATAATTTGCTGCGATCGCTAGTTCAGTTTCGACTGCTAGAAAGTTTTGAATCACAAATCAAATAAAAATCCAGATTGCCTGACCCTATTTCAGTCCTGTAGGGTGCGTTACAGCGCTCTGCGCTTAATTGAAAAACCCAGAGAAATATTTGAAAGCACGGCTCCGCCGTGCTTTCAAATATTTCTCTGTACTACTCATAGCCTCAATAGGCTTTAAGGGGTACATAGAAAATTATAAAAGCGGCGCTTTTACAATTTTCTATGGGTTTTAAGCTAGCGCAGAGCGCTGTAACTGCTTTTTTATTGATTTGTCGTAAAATGCTAGAAAAAAATATCAGACTTTTTCCGTTTCTATAATTTGCTAGTTAATGTCTGCATTGATGTCATAAAACATCGGTGTTTCTATCGTTAAAAACAAGTTTGAACTGTATATAAAATAATCAAAAAAGCTCGAAAACCTTGCTATTAAATGTTTTTGGAGTTTACATCTATACAATTATCTTAAATGATCATTTTAAATAAACTGTGCTAACTTAGCTGTGCTTGCGGAAACAACATACAAAACATTCTACTTTTTATGTTGTTGTCTGTATTGATTTTAGATTTTTTCTAAAACTTTTAAGCAAGTCTAATTATGGCTATGATTTTTAAATTGTAAGGTTTTTATCTCTTGTGTTGAGTACAAACTATTAGTTTGCTGAGATAAACAAAATTATTAGAGCTATTAGAACATTTTGACTTGCCAAATATTCTAGAAAAAAAATCTAGATCTACATATAAACAATTAGGGAACTGTGAGGAAGAAAATGACTATTGAAGACGCACTCAATATCGTGGATTCTGTTTTGGGAAATAAGAGCCTTAGTACAATTCAAGAGGCGATCTTTCGCCAAACTTGGGAAGGTAAGACCTATTCAGAGATTGCTGAAAAGGCTGGCTATGATGCTGCTTACATCCGTGATGTTGGTTACAAACTATGGCAGTTACTGTCAGATGCCTTTAGCGATCGCGTGACTAAAAATAATTTGCAAGTAGTCTTGCGCCGTTACAACAATCGGGCAGTTACTGGTAATATTCCTGCTAACAATTCTCCAATGATTACAGGAATTTCCGCACCTATAAATTTGTCTGGTACTGAATCCTTTAGTCAAGAGATTAGTAATGGTGCTTCTCGGTTGTTGCAATTGTTGTCTAGAGTCTTGACTGAGCCAATTGGCGATCGCTATTTACAGCAAATCCATGACTCTAATACTGACTCATCTTTGAAGTTGACAATTACTGTAAACCTGAGTATGGCTGAATAACACAGCAAATTGCCGCGCTAAGCGCGGCAATTTTCGTAAAGTGCTGCGGTTTTGTCTAACATCATTTTGCTAGAAAATAATTGACGGTAGCGGGCATAGCCATTTTTGGCAAAGCGATCGCGTAAATCTGGATCATTAATTAATTCGATCAGTCGAGCCGCTAAACCATCAGGGTCGCGTGGGTTCACAATAAAACCCGTCTGGCGATCGCTAACTTGTTCGGCGATGCCACCCACGCAAGTACCAACCACGGGCTTAGCTTGAGACATCGCTTCGGCACATGCAAGGCTGCAAGCCTCCTGCAATGATGGCAATACAAAAATGTCAAATAAACTCATCAAGTTGGGCAAGTCATCTTGATAGCCTGTAAAAATTACGCGATCGCCTATACCTAGATCTTGAGCTTCTTGTTTGAGGGATGTTTCTAACTCGCCAGTGCCTGCGATCACCAAGCGCAGATCTTGTTCCCCTCTCCCAGTGGGAGAGGGGCTGGGTGTGAGGGCGGCAAATGCTTTTAATAAATAAGTTAATCCCTTAGCTTCATTAAGGCGGGCGGCTGTGCCAAGAATAATTTGACTCGTGGGATCAAGATTGAATCTTTCCGCAATTTTAGTTGACTTTTGAGAATCAAGAGTTGCTTCACTAACTCCGTTATAAATTAAATGGAGTTTTTTCGTGTCCATTCCTAATTCCTTCAAAGTTTTATACTCAGCCTCGCAAACACTAATCACTTGATTAGCGAAGCGATTGCTAAACCAACAGGACATTCGATAACTAAATTCCGCGCTATAGCCATGATATCCATGCACCGTAAAGATAATCGGCACTTTGCCCAGAGCTAAGCGCACAGCCGCCATTAACTCATGCGCTCCATGCACATGGACTAGGTCGATCGCCTGTTCTGCATGAATGTCTTTAATTCCCTTAATTAATTCGCTTACACCTTTAAAAAAGTTAAACTCCCATCTGGTAAATTCTCGTTGCCTAATTGGCAAGGCTCGAAACTGCGGTGCGCCTTTGCCATCGGGGGCAATTAAAGAGATTGTGTAGCGATCGCGAAGTCCTTCGATCAAACTAAGAGCTTGCTTTTCGGTTCCGCCTTGGTTGAGATAGGGCAGAACGAATAAAATATGTTTTTTCATTTCTTTTTCTATTGATTTTTTGTTTATACAGCGCTTTAGGCTTGATTAAAAACCAGAGAAATTTGAGAAAGCGGCGCGGATCGCCGCTTTCTCAAATTTCTCTGGTTTTTATCACAAGGCGGAGCTTCGCGCCGCCCTAAGATATTTGTCGCGACAGCTATAATTTAGGACAAATCATAACCAAAAAGTTAGAGGTATAGCGATGGCACAGGCATTAGTTGACCGCGATCGCATGACTTTTGAAGAGTTTATCGAGTGGTATCCCGAAGATGGTAAGCGCTATGAGCTATACGGAGGAGCGGTTAAAGAAGTTATGACTACAGGTAGCCATGAAGATGTTAGTGGCTTTTTTGTCGCTGAATTAAATTTTGAAATTCGTAGATGTAGTTTGCCATTCTCAATTCCTAGAGTTTGCCTAATCAAGCCCGAAATGGCGGAGACAGGATTTATTCCTGATGTGGTGGTTATAGATCGGCGAGAATTGGTTAATGAACCCCTTTGGCAAAAGTCTTCGGTAATTCAAAATGGAAAGACTGTGCCTTTGGTAATTGAAGTGGTAAGCACCAACTGGCGCAATGATTATGCGGTGAAGTTAGCGGAATATGAGGCGATTGGAATTTCTGAATACTGGATTGTGGACTATTTGGCTTTAGGAGCGGTGCGACATATTGGTAAGCCCAAACAGCCCACCGTGACAGTTTGTAAATTAATAGAAGGAGAGTATCAGTTATTTCTTTTTACTGCGGGTCAACGGATTGAGTCTGATATTTTGCCCGAACTAAATTTAATGACTGATGCTGTATTTCAAGCTGCGATCGAGATTGCCTAAAGATGCTGCTTTGCAACATTTTTAAGCATTATCCTAGACTTAATGGCATTTCTAGAGAATGCGCTAATAAAAACTCGCGATCGCTTAACACCTGTTGAGTTTTGCCATCATAGACTACTTTCCCTTCACTCAAGACCACCGTGCGATCGCATAACTCCAATACCAAATCTAGATCGTGGGTGGCGATTAGTTGAGTTTCCATCCGAGTTTGTAATAGTTGAATTAATTGGCGGCGCGATCGCGGATCGAGTTGCGAAGATGGCTCATCAAAGACGAGAACTTGTGGCTGCATTGCTAACACTCCCGCGATCGCCACTCGCTTTTTTTCGCCACCTGATAGATTTTGCGACTGGCGTTGTCGATATTTATCTAAGTCCAAACCTACTGCCACCAGAGATTCGGCAACCCTGATATCCAAATCTTTTCCGCGCATTCCCATATTCATGGGACCAAAAGCAACATCTTCCCAAACTGTGGGCATAAATAATTGATCGTCTGGATTTTGAAAAACTACGCCCACAAAATTGCGAATAGTAACTAGGTTTTGCGTTGAAACTTGTCTCTCGCCAATGACAATTTCGCCTTTTTGGGGCATCAAAATTCCATTGAGATGTAATAATAAAGTGGACTTGCCTGAACCATTAGCCCCCACGATCGCGACTTTTTCGGTCGCCTTGACTTGGAGGTTAATTCCGCGTAAGGCTCGGATTCCATCAGCATAGGTATAGCTAAGATTCTCAATGGAAATAGGGTTGTGGTGCATAGCAGAATTGAGTCGAACTTTTGAGATATGGGTGTGAAATAGTTCCTTCTTAAAAGTTTAGCATGATGATAATTCACAGATAAAATGTAGTGGGTTCTTACAGCGCAAAGCGCTGTAAGAACCCAGAGAAACTTTTAAAATCGTGGCTTTGCCACGATTTTAAAAGTTTCTCTGTTCTATAATGTCTACTCAATGAATATTAATGCGGCGCTTTGCGCCGCATTAATATTCATTGAGTAGGAAGAGAGTTTTTAAATAAAATTAATCTGTGATGCAATCTAGCCCTCGCTCTAAATTATTTGCCCAACCCATTGATCGCTTTGCCATTGGTGTAATTGCTATATTGAGCGTGATGATTGCGGTACTTTTGTGGTCAGGCGATCGCACTTTGCCACAGGTGCGCGATTTTAGCTGGCAGGGACAAAAAATTGATGCTACTAATATATCTTTTGCGCTAACCTTCAGTCGTCCGATGGATCGCGACAGTGTGGAAAAAAATCTCCAGATTGAACCACCCCTCGCAGGCAAAATCAGTTGGTCATCGCGGCGAATGTCTTACACACCTCTAGTTCCAGCAATTTATGGTAAATCTTATACCGTTAAGCTAGCGGACGCATACGATCGCTTTTCTAGTGAAATCAGCAAAAAGAAATCAATTGCGCCTTTTGTGGGAAATTTCTCTACGCCCAATCCTTACCTTGCTTACATCGGCGCACAGGCTGAAGAACAGGGACGGTTGATTATTTATGCCCCCCAACGAAAAGAGAAGAAGATTTTAACCCCTGCCGAATTGAAGGTTTTAGATTTTCGCATTTATCCTGATCGCCAGAAGATTTTATTTGGAGCCATTAAAACGGGTGAGCAGAGCTTGATCGATCAGAAAATTTATACCGTCACTACAGGAATTGACGCAGAGGATAAACTCAGCAAGGCTCCCCAGTTGCAAACTATACTTGGCAATGAAGAGTTTCAAAACTTTAAATTTGACCTTTCACCCGATGGAAAGAATATCTTAGTGCAGCGCCTCAGTCGTAAGCAGGTTGGGCTATACGGGCTTTGGTTAATTTCAGAAAACAACTCACCTAAGCCTTTAGAAAATCAGCCAGGGGGAGACTTCATGTTTACTCCTGACAGTTCTTCGGTGGCGATCGCCCAAGGCGAAGGCGTGGCAATTCTGCCCCTCGAATCTCAAGCTGCGCCCCTAGATTTTTTGCCAAGGTTCGGCACAGTCTTGAGCTTCGGTCGCAGCGGTACGAAGGCAGCCACGATTAAATTCAATAAAGACTACACGCGATCGCTCTATCTTGTGAACAATCAAGGTTTACAAAAAGAACTCACCAAAATCAATGGTTCCATTTTGGGCGCTCAGTTTGATCCGCAAGAGAAAAATCTCTATTGTCTGTTAACGGATGTTGAGCAGGATACAGCCAAAAATATATTTCTTGAAAAGCCTTATCTTGCAGAAATTAACTTAGAATCAGCGCAATTGCAAAGACTTTTGGAGTTGCCGCCCCAGCGAGAAGTTCAATTTAAAATCGCTCCTGATGGACAATCAATTTTACTTAACTCCGCCGTTCCCAATGCTGCTCCGATTTCCAATCCTTCTATTCCTGAAGACTCGGCACAGGGTTCACGAACTTCGCGATCGCCTCAAGCCCTAACTCAATTGGTGGTTCTTCCCATCAACAATGAACAGAGTAATGAAAAAAGTAACTTTTTGCCTCAGCCTGAACTGCTGCCAATTTTCGGAACATCACCCCGTTGGTTCCCATAGGCTATTACCAAGAGTAATTTTGAAAGCTTTGCAAAGCAACGCTTTCAAAATTATTCTTGGTTCGGGTTTGAGCGCAATGCGCTGTAAGCTAAAAAACCAGAGGTTGTTCCGCCCGCGTAGCGGGCGGAACAACCTCTGGTTTTAGGTTTTAATTAAGCTGAGCTACTTAAAGCTAAAACGATGAATTACGGCGATCGCGAAATTGAGAAGACAATAGTTGTGGTCACAGGGATTGGCATGATCACCGCGATCGCGCCTGACCGCGAAACCACATGGCAAAGACTGCTGGCTGGTCAATCAGGAATTAAATTTAATCATCAATTACAACTTCCCATTGCTGAGATTGACATCTCTCAAGATGAGGACTTGTCGCGATCGCAAAACTTACTTGAGATTGCAACTCTTGAAGCGATCGCTGATGCGGGTTTACAAGTTCCACTAGTTAACTGTGGGGTCGTGATTGGCTCTAGTCGCAGCAATCAGAGAGAATTGGAATTACTTTTAGAACAATCCCCTCGAAATTGGTCATCGAATGCTTGGGGGAACTGCCAACTCGCCTCCCTATCGGCTCAAATTGCCAAATTACTAAAAACTCAAGCTCCCGTTCTTGCGCCCATGGCAGCCTGTGCCACCGCAAACTGGGCGATCGCCCAAGCTAGCGAACTAATTCGATCAGGACGTTGTGATTTGGCGATCGCAGGCGCAACCGATGCTGCGATTACGCCCTTAACGATCGCAGGATTTCAGAAAATCAATGTACTCGCCACATCAGGAGTATATCCACTTAGCCGAGAACGGCAGGGATTTGCCTTAGGTGAAGGTGCAGCGACTCTAGTTTTGGAATCCCTCGCTTCAGCCAAACGGAGAGGAGTAAAAATGTATGGCAAGGTCTTGGGCTGGGGAATTACCAATGATGCTTACCACGCAACCAGCCCCAGTCCCGACCATCACAGCGCCCAAAGAGCAATTCAGGATTGTTTAAAACGTTCCCATTTAGATGCGATCGACATTGGTTATATCAATATCCATGGCACAGCCACAATAATGAATGATGCCCGCGAAGCAATCTTGATCGCTGACACCTTCCCACAAGCCGCAGTCAGTGGCACAAAAGGAGCGACAGGACATACTTTGGGCGCGACAGGAATGATCGAAGCTGCCTTTTGTTTATTGGCGCTACGCGATCGCCTATTGCCTCCCTGCGTGGGTTTGCAGACTCCCGAATTTGATTTGAACATTGTGCGCCAAGCCCAGCGATCGCCACATCTGCAATCAGCACTCAACTTTAGTTTTGGATTTGGTGGTCAAAATGCGATCGTGGCATTTGGTCAGTAGAAGATAACTGTCAGTGCGGATTATGTTACGCTCAAGATTAATTGCGAATAAAACTTTGAGGAAAAGCTAATGACACAGGCTTACTTAGAGACACAGGATATCCATGAACCAGCGATCGCGAATAATTCCCTTGATGTGCTTATCAATCTCTATGAATGCGACTTTAATCTATGGGTTGAGTCAATCGCCCAGCTATTGCGTGAAGGTAGGTTAGCAGAACTAGATGTGGTGAATTTACTCGAAGAAGTGGAATCGATGGGAAATAGTGACAAACAATCCTTAGAAAATAATCTTGTCGTAATTTTATTACATTTATTAAAATGGCAATATCAGCCTAGCAAGCGGACTCGAAGTTGGGAAAATAGCATTGCTGAACATAGGCAACGTATTAAGCGAATTTTTCGCAATAGCCCCAGCTTAAAAAGGTATTTTCATCAAGTTTTTGCGGAATGTTATTTGGATGCAAGAAAGCAAGCCAAAATCCAAACCAGACTACCTTTAGAGCATTTCCCTGAGATTTGCCCATTTACTTCTGATCAAGTGCTTGATGAAGATTTTTTACCTGAGTAGGCGATCGCCGCAGATAGTTGCTAAGACTTACTCACGTTAGGCTATAACTGGATTATTAAAGCTAAATTTTTTAAGATTTGTCTCGCATGAGTAACTGCCTCTGTCTTGCTTGCGATCACGCCAACCCTTTAACCACAAAATTTTGCACCGAATGCGGCGCTAAGCTGCAAATTCAAGAGCGTTATCGCGCTTTGAAGGTAATCGGTCAGGGGGGCTTTGGTAAAACTTTCTTGGCTCAGGATGAAGGGAAGCCATCAAAACCTCGATGTGTAATCAAGCAGTTTACTTACAATGATCCTATTTCTTTGCAAAAGGCACAGGAGTTATTTGAACAGGAAGCAGTGCGTTTGGATGATTTGGGTAAGCATCCGCAAATTCCTGAGTTGTTGGCACATTGTGAGCAGGAGGGGCGGCAATATTTGGTACAGGAATTTATTGATGGTGAAAATCTGTTACAGGAGTTGAACCGTGCAGGGCGGTTTAGTGAGGCAAAAATTAAGGATTTATTGCTGGATCTGTTGCCTGTGTTGCAGTTTATCCATGCAGGGCAGGTGATTCATCGCGATATTAAGCCAGAAAATATCATTAGAAGGCGATCAGATAGCAAGTTGGTGTTAGTGGATTTTGGCGCGGCGAAGATGGCGAGTAAGACGGCGTTGGCAAAGACGGGAACAACGATCGGTAGTCCTGAATATACCGCTCCTGAACAAGCAAGGGGTAAGGCAGTATTTGCCAGTGATATTTATGGTTTGGGGGTGACTTGTATTCATTTGCTTACCAATTGTGAGCCAAGATATTTATTTAGTGACCATGAAGATAAATGGGTATGGCAAGATTTTCTAAACGGGGAGATAGTCAGTACCAATTTTAAAATAATGCTAGATAAGATGTTAGAAAAAGCTCTTATCAAAAGATATCAGGCTGTCTATGAAATACTTCAGGAAATTCATCCTAGACAGAAAAATCAGAAAACACAAACTTCCAATCAAAATATTTCTCATACTCAGTTTGTGAATACTCCTAATCAAAGTAAACAACAGAATCAGATTCTAGAGTCTAACTTTAAATATATTACTGCTCGTGCTGTAGAAGATGACGACAACTTAGTAGGATGGCTTACTCTAGGATTAATTACTAAAACTAGGATTGAAACGGCTATTAAGAAAAATAAAAGTTCTTACATTCGTGAAGACTTGGGCAATGGAGTCACGATGGATTTTATGTGGATACCTGCTGGTAAATTTTTGATGGGTAATGAGCATGAAGAGGTTACTTTAAATGGTTTCTGGATGGGTAGACATACAGTTACCCAAAAGCAATGGCAGTCATTGATGAAAAACAACTTTTGGAGGCGATTGACAGGCAACAACCCATCTCGATTTAAAGGTGCAGAACTACCTGTTGAAAGGGTTTCTTGGAATCATGCCACCGAATTCTGCAAAGTGCTATCACAAAAAATTAATAAATCAGCAAGATTACCTACCGAAGCAGAGTGGGAATATGCCTGTTCTGCTGGAACGCGGACTTTGTTTAGCTTTGGGAATGCAATTAGTACAGATATCGCAAACTATAAAGGTACATCTCTCTACAATCAGTTACCGAAGGGAAAGTATCGCGGACGAACTGTTGATGCTGAATCCTTTTATCCCAATCAATGGGGACTATATCAAATGCATGGTAATGTTTGGGAATGGTGTTTAGATGCATGGCAGTATATCGATGATACTAAACCTTTACGAATTAATCAAAATGGAAATGAACCTTGGGGGGATTGTGTTAACAGAAAATCCTATCGCGTTTTAAAAGGAGGTTCGTGGGGAAATAGCGATATACAATGCAGCTCGAAAAGTCGTATTGGGAAAAATGGAACAGAAGTAGAAAGTTTAGTATATCGAGTGGAGAAAGAAATTTTTAGCGAAGCAAAAGCTGTTATAGATATTGAAAGCTATGGATTTCGTGTTGTAATTCAACCAAGTTAGGGGCAGAGCATTACCGCCACAATTTATAAATTTTAAGATCCTTTTAAATCGGTAATGCTCTGCCCTAAACCTCCGCAAATCAGCAAAAATCCCCAAACCGCAGGGATAAGTGATCGCCATTTACCGATAATCACCAAACCGAAAGGATAAGCGATCAACAAATACAAAACTTAAAAAATGAAACTAACCCCATACTTTGAAAAAATAGTCCTTAACAAACGCTTAGAGATTAGCTTAGATTGGTGCGATCGCGTAATTGCAAATCCCCTAAAGACAGAATCACAACCAGACGGCAGAATTCGTCATTGGGGTATAATCGCTGAAGCCGATAACCGAGTTTTGAGGGTTGTCACATTAGATGATGGCGAAACAATTCACAACGCATTCTTCGATCGCAATTTTCGTAAACAATTAGAAAGAGAAGCAAAACAAACATGAAAATCCATTACTTTGCAGACACAGATACACTCTTTATTGAACTTAGCGATCGCCCTAGTGTCAGAACTGAAGAAATTAATGACTTAGTGACCGTAGACTTTGACATAGAAGAAACATTAGTGGGAGTTACTATTGAGTCAGCGAGAAATCAAGTAGATCTCAACTCAATTAATATTTTGACAAACCTAGAACTTAAAACACTGCAACCTGTGTAAAGCGCCATATCATCTGCGATCGTGACTAAACCACTACAGCTAATTGCTTTTTTGCTAAAATATAGAGATTGCCAACCCGTTCCTTCTTATGCTGCAACTCCAAGAACAATATATTACCAATGTCCAAGGCGATCGCATCGCTGTCATCCTGAATATTGAAGCTTATCAAAAATTACTTGATGAAATGGATGAATTCTTATGCTGGAGAGGATATCAACAAGCAGTTGAAGAAACGGATTCAGAAATAGCTAATGGTGATTTTGTTAATCTAGATAGTTACCTAGCAGCCGAATTATAGGTAATTCTGATGAGCTATCAAGTTAATTTACCAAAAACTGTCCAGAAACAACTGAACACCTTACCACAAGAGCTAAAACAACGAATTTTAAAGACTTTAGTCCAGTTACAAGAAGAACCTAGACCCGTCAACTCTTTACAAATGAAAGGAGGACAAGGGTTTCGATTGCGAATTGGAGATTATCGTGTTCTATACGATATTGATGACGGCAACAAAATCGTAAATTTAAGACGCATAGGACATCGGCGCGAAATTTATCGAGACTTATAAAATTGCAGCAGTGAAGATTAAAGATAAGTAAGTTTCAAATGTTTGATTCCGTTACCTTAAATCAAGACATTCAGCTTCACTCTGGAGGAATTGCCCCACAAGGGACTGATGGCGCGATCGCCTCAAATTGGTAACGCTCTGCCCTTAACCTCCAACATTTACCGATAATCACCAAAGCGCAGGGATAAGCGATCGCCTATTCACCATCAGATTTCCATGCGATCGCCTTACTCGGCTCAGGATCAGGTAACTTGCGCGTAATCACCGCCGCCGCTAAAACCATGATTGCGGATACCCATAGACAGCCAATTAATCCATAAAATTCATAAATCAAACCAGAGAGAACTGTCCCTGCTAAACGTCCGCCCGAATTTGCCATGTAATAGAAGCCGACATTTAGAGCCACTTTGTCATCGTCAGTAAAAGCGAGGACTAGATAGGAATGTACCGATGAATTGAAGGCAAACACGACACCAAAAATTAGTAAGCCGCCGATGATCACTATGTTTGCAGGGAGATTTAATTGTAAAGAGATCGCAATTATCGCAGGAACTGCAACTAGAGAATTTGTCCAAAATCGCACGGTTTGCGATCGCGGTGGTTGTCCAGAACCAAAGCGCTTGATCAATGTCGGTGCAAGGGATTGAATCAAACCATAGCCAATTACCCAACAGGCTAAGAAGCCA
Source organism: Oscillatoriales cyanobacterium CG2_30_44_21 (assembly GCA_001873375.1). Lineage (GTDB taxonomy): Bacteria > Cyanobacteriota > Cyanobacteriia > Pseudanabaenales > Pseudanabaenaceae > Pseudanabaena. The sequence continues at coordinate 18,045 of MNZA01000167.1, read as the reverse complement.
CCCACTTGAGAGAATGACCAGCCTAAAACACTCCGCAAAAATACAGGCAATCCCACCACAAACCAAACATCTCTGGAGCCAAATAGAAAGAATCTTGCGGCGGATAGAAGATTGATTTCAGGGCTTTTAGAAAAGAGTTGTTTGAATTTGACTTTTGCTTTGATTTTGCCCATGCCCTTTGGTAAAAATAAACCTGTGAATAGCAGCAAAAATAAGCATCCCGCCATAATCCAGAGAGAATTGATAAAACCTACTAATCCTAATAAGGCACTACCGATAAAAAAGCCTACACCTTTCAAGGCATTTTTGGAACCCGTGAGAATGGCAACCCATTTGAACAAAGCCGATTGAGCATCCTGCGGCACGACTAGGCGAATCGCGCTTTTGGTACTCATCTTCGTCAAGTCTTTGGCAACTCCTGAAAAAGCCTGAGCAATCATCACATAGAGAACTGCCAACCACTGCGCCCATTCAGGATTAAGGAAGGATAACATTACCAACGAAAATATCTGTAAGCCAATCCCTGTATAGAGCGTAACTTTCAGTCCTAATTGTGATCCAATCCAGCCGCCTAAGAAGTTGGTAACGACTCCAAATACTTCATAAAATAAAAATAGTGAAGCGATTTGAATGGGAGTATAGCCAATATTGTTGAAATAGAGCAGTACCAATAGTCGCAAAGCACCATCGGTAATTGTAAACCCCCAATAGGTGAGGGTGACAAGCACATAGTTTTTGAAGTTTGCCTTGGATGCAGTTGAGGAGTTCATGATCAATTTCTCAAAGTTTAGATGATTTGCCCTCACCCCTAGCCCCTCTCCTAAAGGGCGAGGGGAACAAGAAAGAAATAAGCGTTCTTCGCTCCCCCTCTCCTGCGGGAGAGGGGGCTGGGGGGTGAGGGTCTTTAAGACAACGCCACTTTTCTCGCCAATTCCGCCATGCGGCAGGAATAGCCCCACTCGTTGTCATACCAAGCCAAAATTTTGACCTGAGTGCCATCCACAACCATTGTGGATAGTGCATCAATAATGGAAGATCGCGGATCATCTTTGTAATCAATAGAAACTAGGGGACGTTCTTCATAGCCTAAAATTCCTTTAAGTTCACCTTCAGAAGCAGTTTTTAATAATCCATTCACTTCTTCGATTGTGGTTTCTCTCGCCACTTCAAATACACAATCCGTAAGCGAAGCATTCAGCAAAGGCACGCGCACGGCTAACCCATTCAGCTTGCCCTTGAGTTCGGGATAGATGAGCGCGATCGCAGTTGCCGATCCCGTGGTTGTAGGAATTAGGGATAAAGCCGAAGCCCTTGCGCGGCGAAGATCTTTGTGCGGTGCATCAACGAGGGTTTGCGTATTCGTATTATCGTGAATCGTGGTAATTACGCCATGCTTAATTCCTAAACCTTCATGGATCACTTTCACCACAGGCGCGAGGCAGTTGGTTGTACAGGAGGCAGCCGTCAAAATCTGATGCTGGGCAGGATCATAAAGATGATCGTTAATTCCCATGACGATATTTAGCGCTTCTTCTTTAACAGGAGCCGCCACAATCACTTTCTTTACGCCTTTGCTGAAATAGGGATTTAGGGTGTCGGGAGTGCGGAATTTGCCCGAACACTCCAGAACTATGTCCACGCCTAATTCTTGCCAATTAACTAGTTCGGGTTTGGCATATTCGCTAAAGCTAAGAGACTTCTGATCAATTTGGATGCGATCGCCTACTAATTTCATATCCTGTTGCCAACGTCCATGTACTGAGTCAAACTCAAGTAAATGCGCGGCAGCTTCTATGCCGCCCTTGATTTCATTAATATGCACAAACTCTAATTCAGGGAAGTCCCAACCAGCCCGTAGCACCAATCTACCGATTCTGCCAAAGCCATTAATACCAACGCGCACAGCCATAATTTAACCCACACAAAATATAACGAATCATTTGTACGGCGCTTTGCGCCGTACAAATGATTTTTGAATTTAAATATTGATATAAGTCAATATTTATCTTTGTCGATATTTTGACGGTTTTGATAGGGATATGTCAAGATAAAAAACATGAAACTTGACCAAACTATGACTGCATCAATTGAGGAAGTAGCGATCGCCCCTAGATGTTGTCCACCGCTTATGGCTGGGCGATTGCAACTAGAAGACACGGCTTTATTAGCCAGTATTTTTCGCGTATTGGGGGAGCCTGCAAGGTTACAAATTTTGAGCTTGATTGCGGCTCAGCCCAGTCAAGAGGTATGTGCCTGTGAATTGGTGGAAACTTTAGGGCTAGCGCAACCAACAGTAAGTCATCATCTCAAGGTTTTGTATGAAGCAGGATTGCTAGATAAGGAGCGGCGCGGTACTTGGATTTATTACCGCATTTTGTCTGAAAAGTTAGCGATGTTGCGCGAAGCTTTATCCTAGTAAGTAGCACTTAAAACCCAGATTATTGTGCCGCCCGCGGAGCGGGCGGCACAATAATCTTTACTAATGCCTATTTTTGATGGTGCGGCAAAGCCGCGGCATCACACTTTTGTTCCCTATGCGATCGCAGGTAAAACATCATGGTTATGCAACTTGCTAAGAAAATTTACACAGTTGATGAATATCTGGAACTAGAAGTTGGGTCAGATATTCGCAATGAATATCGTAATGGAGAAATTATGCCAATGGCTGGCGGAACCCCAAATCACACTGAAATTGCAGTGAACTTGTTGTCAATCATCAAAAATTCCTTACGCAGTAAACCTTTTCGTATATTTTCCGCCGATCAACGTCTTTGGATTCCTGATATCAAAATCCATACTTATCCTGATGTCATGGTTGCGCCTAAACCTTTACAGATGCAAGATGGTCGCAAAGATACGATTACCAATCCTTGCTTTATTGCGGAAGTGTTATCAAAATCTACTCAAAATTACGATCGCAGTGAAAAATTTGGCTTCTATCGCACCATTGATGCTTTTCAGGAATATTTATTAATCGATCAATATCGCGTCCATGTGGAACATCACGTTAAAACTGCGGTCAATCAATGGCTATTTTCAGAATATGATGATCCTTCGATAACAATTTCTCTAAAGTTTGCAAATTTACAAATCCACATAGCTGATCTTTATGACAATATTGATTTTGATTCCTCTGAGCGGTAACTAGGGGAATAGAGGAAACTAAGTGAGTCGGCTTTATACATAATTGCGCCTAGCTGCTTATGATATTTTAGTGGAAAGCGAAAACTATCTCTACCTCTCAATTTAGCCACTATGTCCTATCCCGTTTTTGTGCTTGCCTCTGCCTCACCCACGCGCAAAAAAATCCTAGAAAATGCGGGCATCACCCCAATGGTTAGGGTGAGTTATTTTGATGAAGAGGCAATTCAAGTGAGCGATCCGACCTCCTTGGTGTTGACTTTGGCGCAATGTAAGGCTAGAGCAGTTTTGCCAGATATTACGCAAGAACTGGCGGGACAGAATGCTTTGATCTTGGGTTGTGACTCGATTATGTATCTCAATGGCTTGATCTATGGCAAACCTGAATCAGAAGAAGTGGTGATCGCCACATGGCAGAAGATGCGCGGCAACTATTGCGAACTCTACACGGGTCATTGCTTGATTGATACCAAAACTCAGCGTACAGTGATGCGCTACGGCGTGACTAAGGTGTATTTCAGCGATGCTACTGACACAGAAATTATCAGCTATGCGGATTCAGGAGAACCCCTGTGCTGTGCGGGTTGCTTTACTTTAGAGAAGTTGGGCGGATTTTTAATTGAGAAGATAGAAGGTTGCCATACTAATGTTTTGGGATTGAGCTTGCCCATATTGCGGCAGATGCTGACGGAGCTTGGCTATGGCATTCACTTCAGCACCAATGGAACTACAATCAAATGAATACTGCTAATCGAAATACGCTTTGGGCGAGTATCGTTGTGGAAGAACTCTATCGCTCTGGGGTCAGGGCGGTTTGCATTTCCCCAGGATCGCGTTCGACACCATTAGTCTTGGCTTTTGCAGAACTGCGCGATCGCGATCCAGATTTTCAAATATTTGTCCATATTGATGAACGCTCCAGCAGTTTTTTTGCCCTTGGTTTAGCCAAGATCAAAATGTCACCTGTGGCGCTGCTATGCACTTCAGGAACGGCGGCGGCAAATTATTATCCTGCGATTATTGAGGCTTATTATAGCCATATTCCCTTAGTGGTGATGACCGCTGATCGCCCTCCTGAGGTGCGCGATTGTGGCTCAGGGCAGACGATTGATCAGATTAATTTGTATGGTAAGCACGTTCGCTATTTCTTTGAGGTGGGTACGCCTGAGATTTTGGGATTTCGGTTGCGATATTTGCGATCGCTAATTGGTCGAGCGGTCGGCATTGCCACGGGCAGAGGCGAAACCGCAGCAGGGGCAATCCATCTTAACTTTCCCTTTGCCGATCCGATGGTTCCCTTTCCCATTCCCGCAGATATTCCTGAAGATCTCGATTTGAGTAGTCCCGAAGCTATGCGAGGTAATACAGCCTATAGCCAGATTATCGCAGGTCAGAGAATTTTTGATGATGAAGTAATCGCCACGATCGCCAATCAAATCATTAGCTGTCCGCAGGGCGTAATTGTGGTCGGCGTGTATGATGCGCCAGCAGGATTTTTGAAGACGGTGCGGGCGCTGGCAAAGGCGACAGGCTATCCGTTATTAATTGAGGCAACGGGAAGCGATCGCCACGATGCAATTGGACATTACGACAGTTTTTTGCGATCGCCTAATTTTGCCCAAACTCATGAACCTAAGATCGTGATCAGGTTTGGTGCGATGCCCACTTCCAAAAGCTATTTGCTCTGGCTAGAAAGGCACATAGGCTGTCAGCAAATCGTGGTTGGCAGTATTAATAGTGACCCTACGCATGGATTTACACAGGCTCTAAATGTGGAAACTGTCGGCTTTTGCAAACAGTTAGCCGATTATTTGACCAGCTATGCTCCGACTACTTGGCAAGATCAGCAATGGCGTTTGGATTTTGAACTTGCCGAGACGATCGCTTGTGCGGCGATCGCCAATTCGCTGCGGTCAATTGATGAATTGTTTGATGGCAAGGTTTACGCAGAATTAGCAGAGATCTTACCTGCGGAAACTTATATTTATGTGGCAAGTAGTACGCCGATCCGTGATTTGGATACATTTTTTCATAGCAATTTACCAATTACAGTTCTGGCAAATCGCGGTGCAAATGGAATTGACGGCACGATCTCGAGTGCCCTTGGTGCGGCTTGTGGATGCGATCGCCCGATGGTTCTCATTTGTGGTGATTTGACGTTCTATCACGATCTCAATGGATTACTTGCCGCCAAAAAGTACCATATTTCCCTAACCATAATTCTTTTAAATAACGATGGCGGCGGCATCTTCAATCTATTACCGATCGCGAAGTTTGCTGATATCTTTGAGGAGTTTTTTGGCACTGCTCACGGTTTAGACTTCGCTCCCCTAGTCACCGCTTATGCCTGCGAATATGTCCTGATCAAAGATTGGCAACATTTGCGCGAGGCGGTAACTAGTTCGCTCTCGGCAACTGGTACTCAGGTATTAGAAGTTAGAACTAATCGCGATCGCAGCCGACAGCTACATTTCGACATTTGGCAGCAGGTGATCGCAGGTTGCGATCGCAGTTTTGATCGCTGTTAAACCGAATAACAAATGGCGGCGCAAAGCGCCGCCATTGTTAGTAAATTGCCTCGTGGGTTTGTCCAGTTTGCAAATTCCACAAACCTGCATAAACGCCATTCAAAGCAACTAATTGATCGTGGGTTCCTGTTTCTACAACCTTGCCTTGTTCCATCACATAGATCCGATCAGCATTGCGAATTGTGGAGAGGCGATGGGCGATCGCGATCGTGGTGCGATTTTTGGTAATCCGATCAAGGGATTTTTGAATTGCAGCTTCCGTTTCATTGTCAACCGCCGAAGTTGCCTCATCAAGAATTAATATTGGGGGATTCCTTAATACAGCGCGGGCGATCGCAATTCTTTGTCGTTGCCCACCCGACAGCTTTTGACCGCGCTCACCCACAATTGTGTCGTAGCCATTGGGTAAGGACAGAATAAATTCATGGGCTTCGGCAATTTTGGCAGCTTCCACAATCTGATCAACAGTTGCATCGAAGGAGCCGTAGGTAATATTTTCTAAAACCGAACCGTGAAATAGAAATACATCTTGGCTGACCCAACCAATACAGGAACGCAGCGATCGCAATTCTAGTTCACGAATTTCGATACCATCGACAAAAATACTGCCTGATTGGATTTCATAGAGCCTGAGTAACAGTTTTACCAAGGTGCTTTTGCCTGAGCCTGTCGCGCCTACAATCGCCGTAGTCTTATTGGCGGCAATTTCTAAGGAGAGATTTTCAACAATTGGAAAATCGGCGCGATAGCCAAAGGTGACATCTTTTAAAAGAATTTCGCCACGCATGGGAATTTGATCGAGTATGGGCAGAGGAAAGGATTTTGTCCCAGAATGGATCGCGATCGGGGTGTCGAGTAAATCGAGAATGCGATTGGTGGAAGCCATCGCTCGTTGGTATTGATCAAGGGTTTCTCCAAGGCGAGTCAATGGCCAGAGCAAACGCTGAATTAAATAAACCATCACCGAGTAATTGCCTACTGATAATTTTTGAGCCTGTACTTCCAAGCCGCCATAGTACAAAATCGCAATAAATCCCATGAAGATCAAGATTCTGATCAATGGCACAAAAGCAGCCGAATAGGCGATCGCCGCGCGATTACTCTGACGGTAGCGATCGCTTTCTTTCTCAATCCGCTTGCGTTCATAGGTCTCCGTCACAAAAGCCTTGATCGTGGTGATGCCACCGATATTATTGGCTAGCTGACCATTGAGCATTCCCACCTTTTCCCGTACTTCTGCATAACGGGGAGCCAGAAATTTCTGAAACCAGATCGAACCCCAGAGGATAAATGGCATCGGCGACATTGCTAGCCAAGCGACGTTAGGGGTAATCACAAAAAACGCACCACCAATTAACAGGATGGTTGCTGAAACCTGAATCACTTCATTAGCGCCACCATCAAGAAAGCGTTCCAATTGATTGACATCATCACTGACAATCGACATCAATCCACCCGAACTGCGTTCTTCAAAAAAGGCTAGCTCTAACTCCTGCAAATGTTGATAGGTATCGAGGCGTAGGTCATGCTGCAAGGTCTGCGCGAGGTTGCGCCATTGCAAGGCGTATGCATATTCAAAAATCGACTCCAACGCCCAAATCAGTCCACTAATCACCGATAGCACAAATAATTGTGCAGCTAGCCCTTCCACACCTAGAGGATTTGCCCAAAAGTTTTCCTTTTGCAGTACCAAGTCGATCGCCGCTCCAATTAAAACAGGCGGAGCTAGATCAAAGAATTTATTTAAAATCGAGTAGGTAGTTGCCTTCCAAATTTGGGGACGATATTTGTGGGCATAGCGAGTTAGACGAATGAAAGGGTGGGCTGGTTTGGGCATTATGATGCTTTTAGTTTTTGTAATCTTATACCAATTCACAAAACTGTAATCACACTTTTGCAAATTGAAAACCAAATCCAGTATGGGTTTTCAAGTAAAGAAATGGCTCCGCCATTTCTTTACTTGGTATTAGGCGGCGCGAAGCGCCGCCTAACTCTATTTGGGTTTGCTCAGCTTGCTATACTTTCTTTAAAATGGTTTGTTAGACTTGATTACTAAGCTTAGGGTTATACACACATGAGTCTGTTTCTGGAACGTCTTCACAGCAGCGATCGCCCTGTTATTGTTTTTGATGGGGCGATGGGTACAAATTTGCAGGTACAAGACCTCACTGCCGAAGACTTTGGCGGCGCGGAGTATGAGGGCTGCAATGAGTATCTGGTGATGACAAAACCTGAAGCAGTCGCCAAGGTGCATCGCGACTTTTTAGCCGCAGGTGCAGATGTGATTGAGACAGACACCTTTGGCGGTACATCGATTGTGTTGGCGGAGTATGACCTCGCGCACATGGCCTATGAGTTAAGCAAAAAAGCCACCGAACTAGCCAAGTCCGTGGCTGCCGAATTTTCCACACCTGAAAAGCCCCGTTTTGTGGCTGGCTCCATTGGCCCCACTACCAAATTGCCGACCTTGCTGCACATCGATTTCGATACCATGAAGCAGTCTTTTGTCGAGCAAATCGAAGGGCTGTACGATGGCGGAGCGGATTTACTGCTAATCGAAACTTGTCAAGATGTCCTGCAAATTAAGGTTGCCCTCAATGCGATCGAAGAATTTTTTGCCAAGGTTACCAAACAGGGCAAGCCCCGCATCCCTGTAATGGTCTCCGTGACGATGGAAACCACTGGCACAATGCTGGTTGGTTCCGATATATCAGCAGTAGTCACAATTTTGGAACCTTATCAAATTGATGTGCTGGGGCTAAACTGCGCCACTGGCCCTGACTTAATGAAAGAGCATATGCGCTACTTGAGCGAGCATTCGCCTTTTGCGGTCTCCTGTGTACCGAATGCGGGCTTACCTGAAAATGTGGGCGGACAAGCTTTCTATCGATTGACTCCCGATGACCTGCGATCGCACCTTCAGCATTTTGTCGAAGACTTAGGAGTGCAAGTCATCGGTGGTTGTTGCGGCACGACCCCCGCTCACATCAAGGCTCTCGCCGATGCCGCCAAAACCCTCAAACCTAAACAGAGACATCCCTTAGTTGTTCCATCTGCTGCCTCGATCTATAGTTCTCAACCCTATATTCAAGACAATTCTTTCTTAATTGTCGGCGAAAGGCTTAATGCTAGTGGTTCTAAGAAAACTCGCGACTTATTAAATGCAGAGGATTGGGATGGACTGGTGGCGATCGCGCGATCGCAAGTCAAAGAGGGCGCTCACATACTTGATGTGAATGTGGACTATGTGGGACGCGATGGCGTAAGAGATATGCACGAGTTGGTATCTCGACTGGTCACTAATGTTACTCTGCCACTGATGCTGGACTCCACTGAATGGGAAAAAATGGAAGCAGGCTTGAAAGTTGCGGGTGGTAAATGTATTTTGAATTCCACTAATTACGAAGATGGGGAAGAACGTTTTTGCAAAGTAGTAAGTCTGGCTAAACATTACGGCGCGGGTATTGTCATCGGTACGATTGATGAAGATGGCATGGCGCGAACTGCGGACAAGAAGTTTGAAATCGCCAGCCGTGCCTACAAACAAGCCACCGAAGAATTGGGAATGCCGCCCAGTGAAATCTTCTTTGACACCCTCGCTTTACCGATCTCCACAGGCATTGCCGAAGACCGTCAAAACGCGGCAGCAACCATTGAATCAATCCATCGCATCAAAGCGGCGATGCCTGAAACCCATATATTGCTTGGTGTTTCCAATGTTTCCTTTGGTTTAAATCCCGCCTCTCGAGTTGTTCTCAATTCTGTATTTCTCCATGAAGCGATGAAAATGGGCATGGATTCTTCCATTGTTCATGCTAGTAAAATTGTGCCGCTTAATCGCATTCCCGAGAGAGAACTAGAAGTCGCGCGGCAGTTGATTTACGATCAGCGTCAATTTGATGGTGATATCTGTACTTATGATCCCCTTGGGGAATATACGAAGCTATTTGAAGGAGTTTCTGCCAAGCGCATCAAGGTCGTTGATGAAAATCTTTCCATTGAAGAGAAGCTAAAAAATCACATTATCGATGGCGATCGCATTGGTTTAGATGATGCACTGACGGAAGCTCTCAAGCAATATGAACCTCTGATTATCATCAATCAGTTCCTATTGGATGGCATGAAAGTTGTCGGCGATCTGTTTGGCTCAGGGCAGATGCAACTTCCCTTTGTGCTGCAATCTGCGGAAACCATGAAGTCAGCAGTTGCCTTTTTAGAAAACTTTATGGAGAAAGCCGAAGGTTCTAACAAAGGAGTATTCCTGATCGCGACGGTGAAAGGCGATGTCCATGATATCGGTAAGAACCTTGTCGATATCATCTTGTCTAACAATGGTTATAAAGTCGTCAATATCGGCATCAAGCAGCCTGTCGAAAACATTATCAAAGCCTATGAAGAGCATAAAGCAGACTGCATCGCCATGAGTGGCTTGCTAGTGAAGTCTACCGCTTTCATGAAGGACAACTTGCAAGAGTTTAACAGTCGAGGCATCAGTGTTCCCGTCATCCTCGGTGGCGCAGCCTTGACTCCCAAGTTTGTATATAACGATTGCCAAAATGTTTACCAAGGTAAAGTGATTTACGGCAAGGATGCCTTCTCAGACCTCAACTTTATGGACAAGTATATGCCCGCTAAGGCTGAGGGGAAATGGGAAGATAAGCAGGGATTTCTGGATGAAAATCTGGTCGATGAGGCAAGTATTGCTCTGGATGCGGCGATCAGTGCCTCCGAAGAAAAAGCTAAGCAAGAGGCTCTATTAGCAGAACGCTATCTCGATATCGAGCGATCAGATGCTGTCGAAACTAACATCCCACGTCCGACTCCTCCCTTTTGGGGAACGAAGATTTTTCGTGAAGCGGATATTCCTTATGAAGAACTATTCTGGAATCTGGATTTGCAAGCCCTAGTTGCAGGACAGTGGCAATTCCGCAAGCCTAAAGAACAGTCAAGGGAAGAATATGATGCTTTTCTGCAAGAGAAGGTCTATCCAATTTTAGAACTATGGAAAGGGCGAATCATTGAAGAGAAGTTACTAGTGCCAACTTCTGTCTATGGCTATTTCCCTGTGCTAGCGGAAGGAAATACGGTTTATGTGTATGACCATCAAAATGTAGATAGCATCAGCGCTCACACCCAACCAATTAATTCTTTTGTCTTCCCGCGTCAGAAGTCCTTGCGCCGCCTCTGTATCGCTGACTTCTTTTCGCCAAAGGAGTCGGGAATTATTGATGTGATGCCTTTGCAAGCAGTCACCGTGGGCAACATTGCTACCGAGTTTGCTCAAGGACTATTTAAGGCTAACCAATATACCGACTATCTCTATTTTCATGGATTAGCTGTGCAGATGGCGGAGGCTGTGGCGGAATGGACACACACAAGAATTCGCCATGAGTTAGGCTTTGGCGCTGAAGAGCCTGACAATATTCGCGATATCCTTGCTCAGCGATATCACGGTTCTCGCTATAGCTTTGGCTACCCTGCCTGTCCAAATATGCAGGATCAATACAAGCTGCTGGATTTATTAGATGCGAAGCGGGTTGACTTGGTTATGGATGAGAGTGAACAACTCTACCCAGAACAATCAACAACGGCTCTAATCGTGCATCATGCGATCGCTAAGTACTTTAGTGCTTAAAACCAATAAAAAGAGAAAAAGAGTTGCGAAGCAACTCTTTTTCTCTTTTTATTGGGAAAATTTGAGCGCCAAGCGCTGTAAGTGCTAAGGCTTTTTGATAAAGGAATTACTGCGGTTAGATTTTTTATAAAAAGTCGCAAGACTATCTTCATCACCCACAAAGCGCCAATGCCAAGGCTCATACATTACGCCTTGAGTATTATTTGGTTTAAACGACATTTCAAATCCATACTTAGCTGCATGACTTCGTAACCATTGAAAAGCCGCAGTTTTCTCAAAGCTAACTGATAGGTTAGCGCTAGGAACTGAGGCATCGCCGATGTCCACAGCATAGCCTGTATGGTGTTCGCTATGTCCAGGAGGAGCGCTCACTTTGGCTCTTTCCGCAGGAGTTTGATTGCGCTGCTTACTGATTTCAAAGAAAAGCTCTTGCTGCTCCGCGATCGTCCGAAATCCAGAAATCACTACAAAATCGATACCGTCTGCTTTTGCCTCAGCTTCCATCGTGAGATAACTCTTCGCCGCCGCCTCATACAGTTTAATTTCATATCCATCCCCTGCTTTATTAATCGTGCGTAGCTTATTAGCGGGAGCCTCCGCAAAAGCATAATGCCCAAACAAGGTGGGGAGAACCTCTTCTTCAGGTTGATTAGGAATTGCTGTCGGAGTCGCATCAGTATCAATAAATGGAGGAGGGGTAAAGGTTGTTGGTACTGGCGCAGTCGTAGGTGATGCAACTACGGCGACAGAATTTTGAGCAACCTTATCGGCATCCAATGAGAACCAGATGCGGGTACTGACAATCGGTGATAGAAACGCTAAAACCGCCAAAAAATATGCCCACCAAGGCACTGACAAAAGCGATCGCCAGATCGAGCGGGATTTTACGACAGGTTGCTTTTTGGGCGATCGCTCAGGGTCGCTGATTCTCTTGGCAACGGGAATATCGTTTTGGATAGGCATAGTTTTTTAGGTAAGGCTTTAACCAACGTGAACGGGAAGTCCCGTCACTCATCCTTGTAAACGGATAGAGTGACGGGATGAAAGCGCAGCCCGAAAACAAATTGAGCGGTAGCGAATCAATGATAAAATAACCATGTCTTGACCACTAACTCCCAAAGTGAAAACCAAGCTAAAGGGACGTGTTGCAAGGAAGATATGGGTCTTAGGAACTAGGACTTCTGCCTGTGGAGGGACGGTAAGACTCGCTGTATTTCGGTATAGAAAGCTCATCCCAATGAATCAGGAAGCCATTGTTGTATGCGTAGCATCAACGTCTGGTAGTTCACCCAAGGTTAAATATAAGGCTAAATATTAGATTGGACAAATCAAAAGAGCAATGGCGGCGCGGAGCGCCGCTTTTCAAAATTTCTTTGGTTTTAACTAAGCGCAAAACGCTGTACTAAATCTGCACAATCTCGATCATGTTGCCATCAGGATCGCTTAAAAATAATATTTTTTGTCCCCAAGGCATCAGCTTTGGGGCGGCAATGATTTCGGCGCGTGATTGATCAGGCTGAATATCAGAGCGATCGCCTATTTTGTCCAATATTTGTTGATAAGTCTGGTCAAGGTCTGCCACTGACATTGATAACAAAAATGAGTTGCCGCTAATTGCTTGCTCGCCGCGATCGCCAAATAATTTGGGTAGCCAACTGCGATCGTAGATGCCAATTTTGATCTTGCCGCTGTAGCCCTCGGCTCCATCAGGCTTAGCAGGCTTGTCAAACTTGAAGCCTAGTAAATCACGATAAAAAACTAGCGATCGCGCTACATCAGAAACAAACAAAGCTATGTAATCTATTTCCATACAGATTTGAATCAAGGCTGTACATTGTGCAACCTTGATTTGATTAATTAATCTTGCAAAACTACTTCAGGGCGATCGCTCAGAGATGCATCAACATTATTGATAGACATATTCTTCACTTCCTGTTCATTGGGTAGCCAATTCAGCAGAGGCAAAGGTAACAGGCTAGTGACATTGGCAATCAAAACCAAGATCCAGAGGTTATCAAAATTTGACTCAGTGACACCGAGCAAATAGGTTAGCCCTGCGCCCAACTGAAAGGAACATAACGCCGAAATATTTAAAACTGACATTAGCAAGGCAAATAAGGTTGCCTCAATTCCTTCAGGGCAAAGCCTTGCGGCTAGTACGAGTACTGGCATAAACGCAATTCGACCTGCCACAGTCAAGATGATGCTATCGCCGAGGCTAAACCAGCGATCGTCAATACCTAGTGATCGGTTGGCGTGGGTAACTAGCATCAAGCTAGTCAGCCCCAATAGGGTCGAAATTATAGTTGTCCAAAAGAAAATCTTGCGGGTTGGCACACCTTTAAAAAAACGCTGAAATAGCCATACTCCAAATAATCCTGCCCAACTCGCAAAAAATTTGATTGTCCCTAAAAACTCTGGATTGAAATGGAGTTCATTGGTGGTGAAATAGAAAAAAGCTGTATCCGCACTTGGGGTCGCTTGCCAAAGGAATAGAAAAGCGGCAGGTAGCCAGATCGCTTTATTTTTAAAAGCTTGTTTTAACTGGGTGAAATTGTAACTGAGCGATCGCCAGATCTGAGAGTTACGCGACAGATTGGGCGCAGTCCCATCCAAATTTGGGGCATCAATAAAGATAGTAGACATCGGTGGATCGGCGATCGCAAAAGCAGAGATACCCACTAGCAAAGGCAAAACAGCAGTGATTTCAAAAACTAACTTTGCGCCAAAATGTTCTAACAGGTAGCCACTCAAGTAAGCGGAAATAATTGCCCCAATCGAAGAGGCAATCCAGCTAAAAGACTGCAATGAGCCAGCATCGCCTTCAGCTTCGAGTCTGGCGCGTTGGACAATCAGCGCATCAGTAATCGCATCAGAAAAAGCCAAGGACAGAGAGCCGATCGCAATCATGGCGATCGCCCAAAATGGAGTCGCCACCCATAAACCCATACTGATCCAAGCAAAAATTCCTAACACGCTAGATAGCAGCAAATAAGGACGGCGGCGATAGCCAAATACAGGAAACCCGTCCGAAATTAGCCCATACAGAGGCTTGATCGTCCAAGGCAGCATGGTAATCCCCACCATCGAAGCAACTTCCGCAGGGTTTAGCCCTAAGTCATCTTTTAAAAAGAAACTTACAGCAAGCTGAGAAATTGTCATTGCGCCTTGCACAAAGTAAATTACGGCGATCGCCCCCAACTCCAAATCTAACGAGCGTTCTCGCAAACTCTTAAGCCAGTCTGATTGAATTAGCACGATACGATTGTCCAAATATTAAGAAATTTTAATCTAGCAAATTTGATTATAACTAAGTATATGAACTACGACACTTTGCACCTTGGTTCACATACAGCCTGACGAGATTCATGACGTAAGGATTTTAGAAACTTTTTATAACTTAAAGAGTCACTTATGATGGCTGTAGGCAATTTGAACTGTTTTTAGATTAAATTTTTAGATTAAAACTTTCGGGGAATAATATGAACCGCATTTTGAAACTTGGCTCCGTGCCGATCGCCTTGATGCTGACAGCACTAATGTCCTTAGCGACAGCAGTCTCAGTTAGCGCGGCTGACCCTTTTCGTAGCAGTAACTCCAGAGCGATCGGGGCAGAAACTCAAAAAGCCTTTGAGTTGATGTTTAAGGATGGAAACTACACATCGGCTGTCAAGCAATTGGATGTGGCGATTCGGACGGAAGCCAATGAGCCATTGTTATTTGCGCTGAGAGCTTCGACTTTTTATGCCAAAGAAGACTATTTGGGAATGCAAGTTGCAGGCAAACGAGTTAGATCAAATGCTGAGGCTTTGAAAGGAAAAGATAACCTGAGAGCGCACGTATATTTGGCGGCAAGCGACCTGATCGAAGCGGGATATATTGTCAAAGCAGAAGGGCTATCTAGCGCTGGAAAGGCTTTACCGCTTGTCCAAAGTGTGTTCGACAATATCAAAAAAGCCCAAGATATTGATCCCAAAGATCCAGAACTGAACTTGGTCAAAGGCTATATCGATATGCTAATCGCATCGGTATTACCTTTGTCCGATCTGGAGTCAGCGCTAGCTAGTCTCAAAACCTATGCAGCTCCCGACTATCTCAAATGGCGCGGGATTGCTCTCGCCTATCGCGATGCCCGCATCCCCAATCTCGCTTTAGAAGCAGTTAACAAGGCTCTAGTCGCGGCTCCTAACAACCCTGATCTCAACTATCTCAAGGGTCAAATTTTGTGGATGCAGGGCGGCAGCAATATTCCTGAAGCCAAGAAGCAATTTGAACTAGCTTTGAAAAAAGCCAATCAATTAAATCCGACATTGCTAGCCGAGATTCGCCAACAATGCCAAAACCTCTCAGGTGGCGTAAAGTGCGCTGAGTAAATAAAAAATATACTTGGTTTTCAAGACATAAAGAAAGCGCGGCTTCGCCGCGCTTTCTTTATGTCTTGGCTAGCCATTGCTTGACACAGGCTTCGAGCAAATCAATGTCCAATGGTTTGGTCAGATAATCATCACAACCAGAAGCGATCGCCGCCTCCTTATCCCCCTTCATCGCATGGGCAGTCACCGCCACAATCGGAATCTTTGCCGTGCGATCGCAAGCCTTGAGTTGCCGCGCCACTTCCCAGCCATCGATTTCTGGCAAAGATAGATCTAGCAAAATTAAATCAGGTTGATTAGTTTCCAACCAATTCAAAGCCGCTTGTCCATCTTGGATGCAAGTCACTTGATATCCTGAATCTTGAAACACCTGTTCCACCAAAACTTGATTGTCTGGGGCATCTTCGACCACCAAGATTAGCGGCTGGTTGTTAAATGCGGGCATAGTTGCTAAGCGGTTCCTTGATGAACTTGATATATAAATGTTTAAACGTTGAGCGTAAGACCCTTGGCATTCCAAAGTCAATTGCCAACATATTTGTCGGAAGCTGCCAATCAGAAATTTGCAGTTGAGAAACAGTGTTCCCCACAATTTCAATCGCCTCAAGATCGTTGCATAGTCCCGACTTGATCGCGGCGGCTACCGTTGGCACATCTTCAGGCTTAACACCCAGAATATCCACCATAACGCGATCGAGGGCAAATACATCACAGGAAGCCGCCAACACACCCAAATTTTTTGGTTCGCCTCCGCTGGGTCCATTACCTTCATGACCAATAATGCCATCGAGAATTGTTAACTCAGGATCAATCGTTCGCGCCGTTTCCACCAGCATTTGGGCAAATCTTTCCACGTCTTTGCCAGCCTCCATGTGCCACCAAGCCTTCATTTTGCCAGGCACACAGCCAAATAGATTTTTTACCCCCAAAGTCAGGGTCAATTGCATATGCGACTTTACCTTGGGCAAGTTGATCACCACATCTGCATCCATCGCTTCTTTACTCAGGCGCAAATGATGCAACTCGCCATCCCCTTGGGTTTCATAGCGCTTACCGTGAAACTCCACAATCGGAATCCCTAATTCTTCGGCAAGGGGCAGTAGTCCGTTAGCCTTGGCAATCCCCTTAACGCTGCCAAAAGCAGGGCTGTCGCCTAAAAATGGCTTCCCCCCAGCCTCCTGTACCATTTTGGCAACACAATAAACCAATTCAGGGCGAGTCGTACATTCTTTGGTGGGGCGTGAGCCTGTGAGCAAGTTAGGTTTGAGCAGAACGCGATCGCCAGCTTTAACGATACTGGACATACCTCCTAGGGGCGCAAGGACTGTCTCCAAAGATTGCATCAATAAATCTACTTCGTAAATGGAAGTACGTAAGAGGCTGACAACTGGTTTCATGGCTATTTTTTAGGAGGGGATCGCTTTACAGAATATGTAGAAATATAACTTATCCCAATTCACGACTATTAAAAACCAAACCCCGTAAGGGTTTTTAAATCAAAAAATGGCTATGTCATTTCTTGGTTGGGTATTCTCAAGTCCAGAAAGAAATTTGATGGCGCGACTCCGCTGCGCCATCAAATTTCTTTCTGGACTTTATGGTGCTGCCTCTAAAGGCGGAAAAATGTAAAGAAAGATTGCAGATTGTTGAGATAGATGTTACATTCCTTTTATTAGATTAACTAACTAACCAAGGAAAATAATCATGCCTGAAGATAATCGTAATGTATGGAGCTGGGGCTTTACATCTGGTGCTGAAAACTGGAATGGACGCTTAGCAATGATCGGTTTCGTAGCAGCTTTAGCGATCGAACTAACTAGCGGTCAAGGCGTACTTCATTTCTGGGGTCTCCTGTAGTTTTTGCAAGTAATCTAAAATTTTAAGAAAGGCAAGAGGAGATAATTATTTCCTCTTGCCTTTTTAGTTTTGGCTAAATACAGTGCTTTGCGCTGACTTAAAACTTTTTCTGGATCACTCAAAGCCTAAATAGGTTGTTGGCGACTTAAGAAAGTGAAAGAAAAAAGAATTTAATAATATTGTAGCGAAATCAGAAAGCTGCTATCCCTCTGCTGAGTGGGAACTTAACCCATTTAAATACAGCTTATTGAGGGAATATACGGTACAATAACTGGACTTAAAAAATCGCAAGTTTAGTGAGATATCCTTATGCCATATTCTCTAGATTTAAGAACCAAGATAGCATCAGCATACGAAACAGGAAAAACATCAATTCGTAAAGTTGCGGAACAGTTTATGGTCAACCCCAAAACAGTTGCGAGTTTTATCAAGCTAAAGAGAGAGACAGAGAGCTTGGAACCAAAAAAAGCAGGCAATCCAACTCCAAGTGAATTAGAAGCGCATAAGGAAT
>MNZA01000090.1 GCA_001873375.1 Oscillatoriales cyanobacterium CG2_30_44_21 | reverse complement strand
CGCCGCCTCTCCCTATTTGGTTTTAAAGCAAGCGCAAATCGCTGTAATCGAGGTGACTATGAATATAATGGGCAATTATGTTAGTCAACGTCCCTGACTGCTAGTGCGAAAAATTTATGAACAAACATTATCAACGCATTGCTCAATTTTCGGCGATCGCCATTACTGGT
Source organism: Oscillatoriales cyanobacterium CG2_30_44_21 (assembly GCA_001873375.1). GTDB lineage: Bacteria > Cyanobacteriota > Cyanobacteriia > Pseudanabaenales > Pseudanabaenaceae > Pseudanabaena. The sequence goes on along the minus strand of MNZA01000090.1, from coordinate 1,411 downwards.
CTAGTCGCGATCTCCTTAAACTCAGTTAGTCCCGTATTTGCTCAACGGCGCGGCGATGCCGACCAATTGCGTCCCGCTCAAGGTAAACCAATATCACCAACAAACACCGATCAATTTTCGCCTGATGGCAATGTTCCTAACTCTGAACTCAATCTGCAAAACATTAATCTTGAGGTTGAAGAAGTGCAACCAGTTATCCCTGGAAACAATAATGCCTCTCCGCAGAAAGTGAATCGCTCTGGAACTTTCAGCAGCGATCCCTTAAATGCAATTCAAATTTTTCAAGGCTCTTCATCAACAAGACGCTAAAAGAGTAAGGGCGGCGCTTTGCGCCGCCCTTACTCTTTTAGCAAACTTCCTGTTGCTAAGCCGCAAGCTCTGGTAATTGGTAAAGTAGCTGCTAAATCCCAAGCTGCTTGTCGGGCAATCGCCCCGTCGATGGTCGTGGTGATCACCACATCCAAGCCAGACTTAAAAGCAACCATTGCTGCTCGATATGCTGTGATGATCCCACCCATTGCCATTGGTTTAAGCACAATAATATCGGCGGCTTGAGCCTTAATCACTTGCTGCAATTGCGCCAAACTATTTACAGATTCGTCAGCAGCAACAAGTATAGGTTGCGATCGCCTCACGATTGCCATGCCCGACAAATCCGCAGCAATCACAGGTTGTTCCACATATTCAATTTGCAAAGGTTCTAGTTTTTTTAAATTGGCGATCGCCTCTGGTACTGACCATCCTTGATTGGCATCAATCCGAATTTTGATATTGTCGCCAACTTGCGATCGCACAGAGGATACTCTTAAAAAATCTGAGTCGAAGTCCTGCGTTCCCACTTTAACTTTAAGGCAGTCAAACCCTTGCTCTAACAATTCTCTAGCTTTAATCGCCGCAAGTTCAGGAGCGATCGCGCCAATTACCCCATTCACAAGTACATGATCTCGAACTTCGCTATGGAAATAATTGGCAATTAGCCGTGAAAGTGACAAGTTTTGACATTTAGCCAATAAATCAATTAATGCTAACTCTAGCCCATGCCTAGCCGCAGGAGTGCGGTTATAAATCCCTAACAAATTTTCAATATCGTTAAGATCATTGATTTTTAAATTGACTAGCGATCGCTGAGCTTCTTCTAAAATTTCAGATGTCTCAGTGAGAGATTCCATTCCAAAACCAGCTAGAGGCGCTGACTCTCCAAATCCTGTAAATTTTTTGGTGTTTTGGCGATCGCAAATTTCGATTACAAAACCTTCCCTATATTTGAGTACGCCTAAAGCTGTCGGAAAAGGCTCTCGAAAAGTCAAACGGTAAGGATAAAATTGCAAAGACTGAATAATAAAAGTCATACAGTCTATTGAGGCTTTGAGTAGTACAGAGAAATTTTTGAAAGCGGCGCGGAGCGCCGCTT
>MNZA01000049.1 GCA_001873375.1 Oscillatoriales cyanobacterium CG2_30_44_21 | reverse complement strand
GCTATACATTTCTCGCGTGAGCTAATTTATAGCGCTTCGCGTTTAAAGCCAAACCAAGAAGAACTTTGAAAACTTTGCGAAGCAAAGTTTTCAAAGTTCTTCTTGGTTTGAACGTAATTAAAACGACTTTGGTATTTGCCAAATATTTACACTGCGGTCTTGGCTGCCGCTCACCAATTGCTGCGTGTCGGGTAGAACCACTAGCGATGTTACTAAATCCTTATGTCCGATAAAACTCCAAATGGAGGATCTAGTTTGGAGATTCCATAAACGAATCGAATTTGGCTCGTCTTTACTGCCACTAAATAGATATTTGCCATCACTGGTAAGCGCGATCGCGCCAATATCGGTCTCAAAGTCATTGATGCTAAATATCTGTTTGCCTGACGCTAAATCCCAACCGCGAATTGCCTTGTCATTGCCGCCGCTAATAATTTGCTTGCCATCAAGACTAATCAATACACAGGTTACGGCTTCGCTATGGGCTTTGATCTTTTGCAAATTCTTGCCCGTCTTCGCATCCCACACTCTCACGGTGCGATCGCGACTCGCACTGACGATATATTTGCCATCGGCAGAAATCGCCACCCCCAACACCCGATCTTCATGCCCCTTGAGGGTTTGTAATAATTTACCTGTGGAAACTTGCCATAGCCTTACTTCATTGTCGTAACTGCCACTGACTAGGCGATCGCTAGCGGGGGCGATCGCTAAGCTAGTGATCAAATTGGTATGCCCACTCAAGGTTTTGGCTATTTTGCCTGAGGCAATATCAATTACCTTAATATTTTTGTCCTGTCCTGCGGTAATGATTTGAGTCTCCGAGGCAAAGGCTACGGCGCGAACCCAGCCGCCTTGATCGGGAATTTGCTTAATTAACTTAAATTGTTCGCCGTCAAGTTCCCAAACTCTCACGGAACCATCATCGCTAGCACTGGCGATCGCCTTACCACTAGGGCTTGCTGCCATACCCTGCACCGCATCGGTATGTCCTTCCAAAAACTGTAATGGAGTTTGACGTTTGCGCTGCAATATCGGTAGCTGAATATTAATTTCTTCAAAGTTGCCGATCGCCGATACTTTAATGATTGTGCCGATGCTCAGTCCCATCAGCGCTGCTGTAATTACGGAAACAGTTAGCAAAATTGGAGAAGTGGGCTTGCGGGTCGAGTCCTTGATCGATTGTTTGATCGACTTCCGCTTTGCCTTAGATTTTTCAGGAGCAAGATGATCGATTTGTTCAATCTCTTTAATAATCTTTAAAATTGATTCACAATTAATTGGGCGATCGCTTGGCTTTCGGGCAATGAGAGCATCAATTAAATCCGCAAACTCTTCAGAGATGTCAGGAGCTTGCGATCGCCAATCAAAGACATCGCTATCAGGATTGTAAGTATCAAGAGGATATTTACCTGTCACCAAATGGATCATCGTGCAGCCAAGGGAATAAAAGTCTGACTGGGGAACCGCAAAACCCTTTTCCTGTTCGGGAGAAGTATAGCCGACCGAACAAATACTAGTTACACCCTGCACGCCGCCAATTTTGGCTAAGTAAGTATGCGTCGCTTCGCGGGCTGTGCCAAAGTCAATCAAAACCAACTGTCCCGATGGCGACAGCATGATATTCGCAGGCTTGATATCGCGATGGAAGTAGCCTTTGCTATGAACTAATGTCAAAATCTCGACTAACTGCTTTAACCAAGCGATCGCCCGCTTTTGGGCGATCGGCTTGCGCTCCCGTTGATTAATCCATTGCTCAAGGTTTAGCCCCTCAATCTTCTGCATCAAAATTCCATGAATCATCGTCCCATTCTGAAAATGGTGATGCAGATATGTCTCTATTTTGGGAATCCCCGCGTGTTCAATTTGCCCCAGCACAAAAGCTTCTTGCTGAAACAAAGACACCGCCTTGCTATCTTCATTGAGTTCTTGCTTGAGAACTTTTAAAATTTTAGGCTGATCCGATGTCGTTTCCACCGCTTCATATACGATACCAAACCCCCCCGCATCACTTAATAAATTCGTAACCACATAGCGTTCTTCAATCAATAACTGCGAGCCGCATCCCCGACAAGTCAGGTATCGATCATTGTCAGGATGATCAGGAGTGGGACAGGTGGGATTAATGCATAAACGCATAGTTTTTTAAAGCGTGCCAGTCTAAACTTACTATATCGCTAGCGCAGACAATTCCATGATCGAATACATCACCACACTTTTTATTAATGCCGCAATTTTTGCGCTATTTAGCTTGGGGCTAAATTTACAATGGGGATTTGCGGGGTTAGTCAACTTTGGTCATGTTGCTTTCATGACTGTCGGCGCATATACAACGGTGTTACTCAGCCTTAATGGTGTGCCGCTATTTTTGGCTTTTTTGATTGCGGCGGCGATCGCGGGTTTATTGGGACTGCTCATCGGTAGCACCGCTTTAAAACTACGGGAAGACTATCTGGGCATCGTCACCATCGGCGTTTCGGAGATGGTGCGCCTATTTGTCAATAACGAAGAATGGCTGACGCGGGGAACCAGAGGCGTACAGGGTTTTCCATTGCCCTTTGTGAATGTGCTGGATCGTCAGTACTATTCCTTTATCCTCGCTCTGCTGTTATTGGTTGTAGTCGCGGTGGTGTATTGGCGCTTGGAGTGGCTAGTGCGATCGCCTTGGGGAAGAGTGATCAAGGCAATTCGCGAAGATGAGGAAGTCGTCAAGGCGCTGGGTAAAAATGTATTTTGGTACAAGTTACAAGCTTTTGCGATCGGTGGGGCGATCGGTGGTTTGGCGGGTTCATTTTACGCATGGCAACTGACCACCGTATACCCCGACAACTTTGTACCATTAATCACCTTTCAAGCATGGACAATCATCACCATCGGTGGCGCGGGCAATAATCTGGGTGTACTTTTGGGGGCTGCCCTATTTCAGTTTTACAATGCCTTACCAAGATTTCTCCCTGAACAAATTCGCGCCGATGGCGGCAGATTTGAAGCAATACAACTAATTTTAATTGGCGTTACCCTAATCCTATTAATGGTATGGCGACCACAGGGGCTTTTGGGCAGTAAAAAAGAATTAACCTTAAATCGTTAGCAATTAAGGGGCGGCACACCGCGCCGCCCCTTGATTTTGGTTTTCTGACGAGTGACCGCTATAATCTTCACAAAGACCGCAACCCAGAGAGATTTTAGTTTATCGGCGCATCGCGCCGACAAACCAAAATCTCTCTGGGTTTTGTACCAAATAAAGAAATGGCGTAGCCATTTCTTTATTTGAAAATCCATACTGGGTTTGGTTTTCAATTCACAAACATTGTGAATTGGTTTTACAGCAATTGCCGATCAAGCCAAGAACAATGTTGAAAGCTTTGCTTCGCAAAGCTTTCAACATTGTTCTTGATTCGGATTTGCACATAAAGCAATATAAATTGCGACAGATCGCGCTAGAAATTTGTAGACCCATGAGCTTAAAAATCCCTATTTCCAGTAATCAAAACAATCGAGTTGTAAAGGGCGCGATCGCGCCCCCATTGCTTAGGCAATATTGTTTTTCGTTAGGGCTGTTGGCTTGTCTGATGTCAGGATGTCAGCAGTCAGCGCCGACACCAACCGCCACAATCGCCACAACACCAGTGGCAACGCCCACCACTAAAGAAACCCAAGGAATTTTAGAAAGGGTCAAGGAACGGAAAAAACTAATCTGTGGCGTAAATGGAAAGCTAGCAGGTTTTAGCTATATCGATGACAAGGGGGAATGGAGTGGGCTGGATGTAGATTATTGCAAGGCGATCGCGGCGGCGGTTTTGGGAGATGCCAAGGCGATCGAATATAAACCCCTGCTAGTTCAAGAAAGATTTGCCGCCGTGCAGAATGGTGAAGTTGATATTTTGATGCGAAATACCACCCGAACCCTGACCCGCGATGTGACCACAAATATCTCCTTCGCGCCGACAACCTTTTTTGATGGACAAGGAATCATGGTGAGAATTGGCGGAAAGCCTAAAGCTTCCAGCAGCCCTAGCCCCACTGGTTCGCCATCACCCGCGCCCACCGAAACTAGCACCGCGATCGCCAGTAAACCTGAAGAAAAATCAGAAAAATCCACGCCAAAAACTAGTGAAGAGTTAGCGATCGCCCTCAAAGAATTAGCCAATAAACAAATCTGCGTGGAGGCAGGGGTTAGCGCCACAAATTTAGAATTGGCTTTTAGAGAAGCAAATGTGGAAGTCAAGCCACTGATTTTGACCGATCTAGAAGGTGTTTTAGCTGCCTATAACCAAGGGGATTGCGAAGCCATTTCTTCGGAAAAATCACAACTTGCCGCGTGGCGAAGTCGATTGACTCGACCCGCCGATCACAAAATTCTGGACTTGAGCCTATCCAAAGAACCCCTCAGCCCTGCGCTTATTGGCAATGACGATCGCTGGCGCGATATAGTTACTTGGATTATCTATGCCACTTTCTATGCCGAAGAGTTAGGCATTGGCATGGATAATTACACAATTTTTAAAGACACTAAAAATCCTGAAGTATCAAAGTTTTTAGGCACTTCAGATTCCCTAGGCATTGAGTTAGGACTAGCTCCCGACTGGACTACGCAAATTCTCAAACAAGTGGGGAATTACAGCGATATCTACAACCGCAACCTCACGCCATTGGATATCCCAAGAGGACTAAACCGATCTTGGAAAGATGGCGGTTTGCTATACTCCATGCCATTTCGCTAAACCCGCAAAGTATTTGGCGGCGCGGAGCGCTGCCAAATGCTTTGCGGGTTTCCAAACAAAGGAGTAGCTACGCTGTTTCTTTGTTTGGAATTACAACTTGCAGATCCGCAGGCTTCAGTTTTTCATACTTTTCAAAAGGTTGATGAATCCAAGGATTATCAACCAAAAAATCTACATAATAATCAGGACGAATAGCTGAACAAGCCTTAAACCACAGCACCGCCGATCGCACTTCAATAATGGAAAATTCGCTGTGCTGCCTTAGCCATTCCAAAGTATTCATAAGGGTAACGCCTGAGTCCACCAGATCATCAACTACCAAAATGCGCCCACTCAAAGTATCGGTAGTCATCGTAATATTGCTGGCAATTTTGAGATTGCCCCGTTGCTGAAAATCCTGCCCCCCATAGGAAGATATCGCTAAAATCGCCAGTGGCTTATCGAATAGGCGCGACAGCATATCACCCACGCGCAGCCCTCCCCGCGCCAAGCAGAGAATGTGGTCAAATTCCCATTGCGACTGGTCAATCTGAACGGCTAATTTCTCGATCTGGCAATGATATTCTGCCCACGAAACATAAAGGTCTGACATGATGACTTTGGCTTTAAATAGCTCATTGTAGCTATTTACCTGACCGATAAATTCATCCCAATTCACGCAAGTGAAGTCACACTTTCGCGAATTAAAAACCAAGGATTATTGTTGCGGCGCGAAGCGCCGCAACAATAATTTCTCACTGAGAAGGGGTTAGCCATTTCTTGATTTAGTATTACAAAGCTTTACGCTCGAATCGGTTTTTTTTAATTGACAATTGTTATAAAATCCCTGTAGCTCGCTTTCTAAATTGAATAATACCAATTCACAAAAGTGTGACTACACTTTTGTGAATTGAAAACTAAACCCAGTATGGTTTTTAAAACAAAGAAATGGCGTAGCCATCTCTTTGTTTGGTATAAAACAGCTTTTTGGAGAAATGTTGATGAGTCTTTTTTTGCAGACGCTGGCTAGTGCTAACGAAATTTATGTTAGTCAAAAGTTTGAACTGGCGGAGATTTTTGGCTTTGAAACCCGCAATCGTTATTTGATCAAGACTGGTGATGGTCAGCAGTTTGGGTACTGTGCAGAACCAAAGCTTGGTTTTGGCGATGCGATCATGCGTCACTTTTTAGGACATTGGCGAGTTTTTAATATCGTTAGCACTGATATGAACAAACATCAGGTTTTTCGCGCTCATCATCCCTTTCGCTGGTTCTTTCAACATCTTGATGTCTTTGGTGCAGGCGATCGCGCTGTGGGGAGTTTACAACAGCGCTTTGCATGGCTTCATAAAAAGTTTGATCTTCTGGATACGCGGGGCAGAGTAGTGATGACGATGACCTCGCCACTATGGAAAATTTGGACATTTCCCATCAAAAAAGGCGATCGCGATGTTTCGGTAATTGAAAAAAAATGGTCAGGATTGACCAAGGAACTATTTACGGATGCCGATAACTTTAGGGTGCGCTTTAGTGATACAAAACTAACTGCCGATGATCGCCTATTGTTGCTGGCGGCGGCGGTGTTTATTGATTTACTCTACTTTGAGACTAAGGCTTCATCATAAAACCCTAAAAGGCTGATTTGCCAGATTCGCCGGCAAATCAGCCTTTTAGGGTTTTAGTTTTTGCTCCAATCAGGATAATCAATTGGACTTGTCAGAAAGTAGCGATTAGACTAGTAATTAGTTCACCATAATTAAAATCTAAAACCTAAAAAGCTGTGCTGCCCGCGTAGCAGGTAGCACAGCTTTTTAGGTTTTCAGGTTACTTAATAAATAACTATAGGGTAGGAATAAAAATGGTAGTTGCTGTTGAGATTCCATCTGTTGATACAAATAGAAAAGCAAATCAAGTAAAGACCTCGCCAAGTATCGAGAAGCTGCTCACAATGCAGGTTGCCGAAATTGCCGCCGATACCACCACTTTGCGATCGCTTGATTGGGATCGCGATCGCTTTGATATCGAGTTTGGCTTACAAAATGGCACAACCTATAACTCGTATATTATTCGTGGCGAAAAACTAGCTCTAGTCGATACATCCCACGCTAAGTTTCGGGAGCTATACCTCGAAACCCTCAAGACCCAAATTGATCCTAGTCAAATTGATTATTTGGTGATTAGCCACACCGAGCCAGACCATAGCGGGCTAGTAAGCGAAATTTTAGAGCTTGCGCCCAATGTCACCGTGGTCGCCACAAAAGTTGCTTTGCAATTTCTCGGTGAACTGATCAATCGACCTTTTAAGCAACAGGTTGTCAAAAATGGCGATCAAGTTGATCTCGGTAATGGTCACATTTTGCAATTTGTGAATGCGCCGAATCTGCACTGGCCAGACACAATGATGACCTTTGACCATGCCACTTCGATCCTGTATACCTGCGATATCTTTGGGATGCACTATTGCAGCGAAGCTACCTACGATGAAGATCTCAAGCGCATTACTCCTGACTACCGCTTTTACTATGAGTGCTTGATGGCTCCCAATGCCCGATCTGTAATTGCCGCGATGAAGCGAATGGATGAGTTACCACAAGCTCAGATCGTCGCCAATGGACATGGACCCTTACTTCGCCACAATGTCAAGGAACTAACTGAAAACTATCGCACTTGGAGTCAAGCCCAAACTAAGGGCGAAACCAATGTGGTTGTTTGCTATGTGTCCGATTATGGCTATTGCGATCGCCTATCGCAAGCGATCGCCCGTGGGATTGCCAAAACTGGCGTTGCGGTCGAAATGGTGGATCTCAAGGCGATCGACTTACAAGAATTGCGCGAACTGGTTGCCCATGCGGCGGGCTTAGTCGTCTGCACACCACCCGCATCCAATAGCCATGTGGAGACAGCGATCGGGGCGATTCTAGCGGCAGCTAGCGACAAGCAAGTGATTGGCTTGTACGAACCCCACGGCGATCAAGACTCTTCCATTGATCTATTAAATAACCGTTTCAAGGATCTAGGCGTTGTCAATGCCTTCCCCGCGATTCGGGTGCGCGAAAATCCCAACGAGGCAACCTACCAAATCTGCGATGAAGCGGGAACTGACCTAGGACAGTTGCTCACTCGCAATCAAAACATCAAACAACTAAAAGCGATCGATGCCGATCTTGATAAAGCGCTAGGACGCTTGGCGGGTGGGCTATACATTATTTCGGCGGCTAAGGGTGGCTCCAGAAGCGCCATGTTAGCTTCTTGGGTGGCTCAGGCAAGCTTTAAGCCCCTTGGTTTCACAGTTGCAGTTGCCAAAGATCGGGCGATCGAATCTTTTATGCAAGTGGGCGATCGCTTTGTCTTAAATGTTCTCGAAGATGGCAATTATTCCAAACTGATGCAGCATTTTCTCAAGCGATTTTCCCCAGGAGCCGATCGCTTTGAAGGAGTAAAGACACAGCCATCATCTTTTGCCTCAGGTGCGCCGATTCTTACCGATGCCCTTGCATTTATGGAATGCGAAGTTGTCAGTCGCATGGAATGCAGCGATCATTGGCTAATCTACGCGATCGCGGAAGAAGGGCGAGTCTCGAAACCAGACTCACTCACCGCCACTCACCATCGCAAAGTTGCGAACCATTACTAAAAAGATCGGGTTCCGCAATTTACAGCGCCTTGCGCTGACTTACCCCCCCCCAGAGACAACTTTAAAAGCGGCGCTCTGCGCCGCTTTTAAAGTTGTCTCTGGGTTTCAAGTTAGCGCAAGGCGCTGTATACATTGAGCGTATTAATGACCTGCTCTTCTAAAGACTGTCTCCATTGATTTACCTGCTTAATCAAACTTTCCGTGAGCTAAAACTACCTGTAGACCAGATTTTTAAAACAAAGATTCCCAATTAAAAATCACTTCAGGAAAAGCATTAATCGATAAACTATCACCCTGTTCATAGCGCTGCATTCGCTTATAGCCTGATGGTGAAGGTTGGGCATATCCTTCAATAATTTGCTGATTCACATCAAATAGCCACATTTCGGGAATACCATTAGCTGCATAAAGTGGGCTTTTTACATCGCGGTCATAGGCGATCGTGCTATCAGCAACCTCGATAATCAGTAAAATATCATCTGGCGTTGGCAAGGCACTAGCATAAAAATCATCACGCCATTTAAGGATGGCAAGATCTGGCTGTGGTTGTGAATAATCATTGAGAATAATCGGATTTTGCGTCCAGACAAAAGCCCTGTCCCCTAATTTGATTTGAAAATATCTCGTTGTTCTTGCGACACAAACCGCGTGCTTGATCCCAATCGGCGACATTTCTCTAATTTCTCCATTAATTAATTCGTGGCGATCGCCGACCGCAAACACGCCCGATTCGTGCATAAGACAGTACTGCTGCACGGAAAATTTATGGATATTGCTTGTAAAACTGGGCGTAACCAATTCGGATGTGGTCATAGTTTCACCTGATTTCGAGTGGTATTTCCTATGTTAATCCCAAAAAGGCGATCGCTTTAAAATGGAGTAAACAGCGATCGCCTATTTCATAAATCATGGTTTAGGAGCGATCGCTAAGCTTCCGTGTTTTTGCTGAAATGTCAAAATTGAACTGGCGATCACTCACTAGCATTATTAGTCATGAACATCTCCTTAGTAAATTTATTCGATAATTTAATTGGCTCAATAGGTGTTTCGGGGAGGTAAAGAAAGGAGAGAGTCCAACAAAGCACTCAGCAGAGCTTTTCCCCTCCTCTTGGCATTATGAACAAACTCAAAGAAGCCCAAATACAAAGGTAACTTTTCTTGAGAAATACCACGATGAGGACGTAACCAAGAGCGCAAAAGCGACCAAAAGCCTTCCATGGTATTGACATGAACTTCACAGAAATCATCACCATCTTCATCTCTAGCATATTCTCCCGCACCATGACAAACAGTT
>MNZA01000089.1 GCA_001873375.1 Oscillatoriales cyanobacterium CG2_30_44_21 | reverse complement strand
CGCCTCTACTTTTTAGAAATCAAAAAACGTTGCGAAGCAACGTTTTTTGATTTCTTCTTGGGTTTGGATTAGAGCGCTTTGCGTTCTAAATTAATGAATAAAGCATCTGAAATATTAGCCGTAAGGCTGCCATAAAAGCGATCGCGCCAAACCCCGCCACACCGCAATATTGAGCAATCTCGATCCATTGAGGAAAATTTGAATCTGTAAAAATACGATTGGTAAAAAACTGAGCCGCAAAGGTGGCAATCAAGCTTAATAAATTAACAAATACCAATAAATCTTTATTATCGAGAATAGAGCTAACTCTAAGCACGGTAATACCCAGAAGAAAAACAGCAAAAGCAATCAAATTTGTGGGTTCACCGACCAAAGCCCCCCCCACCGTAGAAGTGACCTGCCATAACAACATCGCCTCAACTCCCAACAAAAACGCGGCTATAAGTTGCGTGCGTATTTGGGCAGACAATATCCAAGGTGTTTTTGTGGAGCGTTGGACTTTCGGGACTGCGGGGGCATTGATGGCGGCGGCGGAAGCGATCGGCGCAGGGACTTGAATGTTTGTTTGGGCGATCGCGGGCGCACTTGTTGATTTTTTGCCAGTTTGAGCGGGAGCCTTGGTACTCAAATTTTGTAAAACTGTGGCTGCCGAATCGAAGCGATCGCTGGGTGCAGTCTCCAACATTTTCTGTAACACATTATTAAGATTAGGACTGAGCTTCACAAAGCGATCCCACTGCCATCGGTTGTGATTGACATCGAATAACTCTTCAGGAGGTTTGCCTGTCAATAAAAATAAGCAAGTCACCGCAAAAGCATATAAGTCCGTTGCGGGAAAAACCGTATCACCGCGCATTTGTTCAGGTGCGCCAAAGCCGGGGGTGAAGATCCCTGTGGATTTTTGTCCCTTGGCTGTACCTGCAACTTGCTTAACCGCGCCAAAATCTAGCAAAAAGTAAGCTTGATCAGACTTGCGTACCATAATGTTTGCAGGTTTAATGTCACGGTGAATTGAACCTTTTTCATGGATAAATTGCAACACAGGCAAGAGGCTTCGCATAATTTCTAAAACATCTGCCTCCGCGATCGCGCCATGCTGCTCAATAATCTGCTCTAAGGTAAACCCATCCACAAATTCCTGCACCAAATAAAAAAATTCATCCTGTCCCGACTGCACCTCAAAATAAGCCAGCAAATCAGGAATCTGCGGATGTGTCCCCAGATCTTCTAAAACTGTGGCTTCCCGCTCAAACATTTGCTTAGCGATCGCCATTTGTGAAGCCGTAAAACCGACAGGCTGCAATAACTTAACCACGCAGCGCTTCATCGCAGGAGTATAGCGATCGCGAGCCAAAAATGTCGCTCCAAAACCACCACGGGCGATCGGCTTCTCCACAATGTAACGACCACCTAGCAGCAAAGGCATCCCGCAAGCCATACAAAACTTTTGGGCGATCGTCTTGACCGTGTTCCCGCTATCTAGATCGGCAAAAGAATTTAACGGTGCGGAGCAGTTGGGGCGGGTGCAGTAAATATCCACGGGTTAATCATTAAAATGAGAGCTTAACAAATCGGTTTAAAAGCAGAGACCATAACAAACCCAGAAAGCGAGTGGCGG
>MNZA01000230.1:9587-14678 GCA_001873375.1 Oscillatoriales cyanobacterium CG2_30_44_21 | reverse complement strand
AACTGTTTGTCATGGTGCGGGAGAATATGCTAGAGATGAAGATGGTGATGATTTCTGTGAAGTTCATGTCAATACCATGGAAGGCTTTTGGTCGCTTTTGCGCTCTTGGTTACGTCCTCATCGTGGTATTTCTCAAGAAAAGTTACCTTTGTATTTGGGCTTCTTTGAGTTTGTTCATAATGCCAAGAGGAGGGGAAAAGCTCTGCTGAGTGCTTTGTTGGACTCTCTCCTTTCTTTACCTCCCCGAAACACCTATTGAGCCAAAGTTTATTGTTCTGCACAGCAAGAAAACTCAGTTGACTAAACTCACCATTACCTGTACCAAATGTCCCAATCTGAGTGAGATAGCTGCCGCTACTGTCAAAAACCTGAACGCGGTTATTAGAGCTATCAGCAACATAGATATTGCCAGTGCTATCTAAGGCGATACCACGTGGGGCATCAAACTGACCATCGCCAGCACCAGCACCATCACCAAATGCGGCTAGAAAAGCTCCACTACTGTCAAACTTCTGAATACGACTATTGCCGAAATCAGTAACAAAAATATTGCCAATGCTATCTAAGGCGATGCCAGAAGGGAAACTGAACTGACCATTGCCAGAACCAGACGTACCAAAAGTGGATTGAAATACTCCACTACTGTCAAATTTCTGAATACGATTATTGTCCGTATCACTAACAAAAATATTGCCAATGCTATCTAAGGCGATACCAACTGGGTTATTAAACTGACCATTGCCAGAACCAGCACCAGTGCCAAAAGTGGCTAGAAAACCTCCACTACTGTCAAATTTCTGAATACGATCATTGCCTCGTTCAACAACAAAAATATTGCCACTACTATCTAAGGCGATGCCTTGAGGTTCACTAAACTGACCATTGCCAGAACCAAACGTGCCAAAAGTGGATTGAAAACCTCTACTACTATCAAATTTCTGGATGCGATTATTGTTCGCATCAACAACAAAAATATTGCTAGAGCTATCTAAGGCGATCCCCTGAGGAATTTCAAACTGACCATCAGCAGTTCCAAAACTACCAAATTGACTGCTGTAGGTCAGACTGAGGGCGTGACTTGCTGGCGCGATGGCAAGAGATGTGGACAAGGTAGTCACTAATAGCGCCGATGCGCCAATTAGCCAATGCGTAAATTTACTTAGTGGGGTGGGGGGGGGTAAATGCTTGCTGTGGTTGACATATAGGCTACTAGTAGATAAATTTTAGGACTATGACAAGTTTTTATAATATTAACCTATGTTAAGCAGAAATTCGCTCTATCTTAACTACTTAGCTAGATGCACTCGTATAGAACCTAAGAGCGAACTGCCAAAACCTATTGGAAATGTAAAGTAAAGCGATCGCCAAAAACATCGAACTCACGATCCAGATAAATTCACCGCGCCCCAGTAATGTCTCAGCGGGAACGGTAGTTAAAAAAGCGATCGGCACAACAAAAGTAAAAAAGAAACGATAACCCGCAGGATAAGCTGCCATTGGGTAACGTCCCGCCTCCATCAAGCCTCTCAAGATTTCGGTGACATTATAAATTTTGACAAACCAAATGCTAGTCGCACCCAACATAAACCAAATGCTGTAAAGGATGATGCAACCAAAAGTTAGTGGCACTAAACTTGCAAAATAATTACCTATTCCCAATTGCAGCTTGCTACTGGCGTAGAGAAGTAGCCCAAAGCCAAAAACTAAGTTGGGAATACCCCAAGGTGATAGGGTACGTGCCGACAGCCAAAATTGACTATTAATCGGTTTTAATAAGACAAAATCTAAAGTACCGTTCTGCACGTGATCAACTACTTTGCTGAGATTAGGAGCTAGAAAAGTGCTAGAAAAACCTTCCAAGATCGTGAACATTCCCAACACGATCATCGCTTCATCCCACTGCCAACCCGCGAAAGTGTAGCCAGTCCGATAAAACAAAAACAGTCCAAATAGGCTACCCGCCAAGCCACCAATGCTACTTAACGCTGATATCGCAAAATTAATGCGGTATTCCAACTCCGCCGCGACCGCTGTTGACCAAAAAAGCTGCAAAACTCGCAAGTACTTGACCATTTTGTAGTTTATTTTGATCATATCTATCTTTATTACAGTCGTAAACAATAATGACCTTGTTAATGGTGATATCGTTTACGACTGGAGTTTTGAGCAATTAACTAGGCTTAGGCGTAACCACGACCTCTAGGGCGATCGTTACTACGCTCAGCACGAGGCTTAGCCTTGTTAACGCGCAGGGTTCGTCCCATCCATTCAGCTTCGTTTAGTGCGGCAATTGCTGCTTCTTCTTGAGCATCGTCCTCCATATCCACGAAGGCGAAGCCCCGAACCCGACCCGTTTCTTGATCGGTAGGCAGTTGCACACGCTTTACAGTGCCGTAGTCTGAAAAGACGCTTGTTAGGTCGTCTTTAGCAGCTTGATAAGACAAATTTCCAACGTAAATAGTCACAGTCAGTTTGCTCCAGAAAAGAGATCGATATAGTAGTTTAGCCAGTCTTCGGACAAGACTCGCTCGATCCGAGATCTCACAAATCCAACCTAAATTTCAGCTTTGATATAAGTTTACCGTTTACCCGCAACAATTTGGGTAGGCTTTATTACAACCTTGTGTCAAATAACCGTAAAACCTAATTCAGTCTTGAGATTGCCATAGATTCTTGATCACAGTCGGTATTTCTATATACAGGTAGTTATGGAGATGGCAAGATTATCAGCACTTAGATGAAAATTTATGTCTAAAGACATAGGTAAAATTACTCTACTATATCTATATCTATTCACAAAAGTGTGGAGTCGCTTTAGTGAATTAAAAACCCAAGAATTATCGATGTGGCGCTTTGCACCACATCGATAATTCTTGGAAATTAATGGCGGCGCAATACGCCGTCATTAATTTCCAAGATAAAATCTATCTTTAAGCCTGAAAATGCTAACCTTGTAGCAAAATTTTCCCCTGCTGACTGCGCGATCGCCAATGAAAACCATATCTCTAGATGCAGATTCTTCACAATTTGCACCACCTGCTAGTCCTGATCTGGAAGCTTTGGTGACTACTACGAGCATTTTGGCAGTGGAGCCAGAAAAGCTATTGGGTGGTTTAAAAATCTCGCGCACTAAGCAGAAAGGTGATTGTTTATATCTTTACAGTCAAGAGCAACAGGCGGACTGTGCGGCAAAAATTTTAGAGGAGATTGCCCTCAGTACTCAGGATTTAGCAGGATCAGTTTTATTTGCGGAAGGGATTCGCAAACTAAAATTGCATGGCAAGGCTTGGGCGCTAGGTATTGATCTGCCCATCAGTCAGTCAGCGATCGTGGCGGCGGAAATCATTACGGCTTTGCTCAAGAAATTTCAAGAAAATCCACTTTTAGACAATAAATTAGCCCAAGCCAAATTAAAACTGTTATTGCAAAATAGTTGTCTAAATTTACTTTGCGAAACTCGACAAGCCATTTTGCAGGCAGAAATTGCTTTGCCAATTTTAGATACTCTGCGAACTCTCAAATCCTCAGAGTACTTTCAGACAATCACCGTATCCAATCGCGTCATTGGCGATAAAAATGCTAACTGGTCATTTGAAATTGATTTGCTGGCGATCGGTACTCAACAGGCTAGCGATCAACCTGAACCGATCGCACCGCCGCAAAAGTTGGCAAGTGAGTTTGCCAATTCAGATGACATAGATAATGAGTTCGGGGCAGATCATGGTTTTTTAGCTGGACTTGGCGATCGCCTGACCACCTTAGGAAATATCTTTACAAACATTACCAAGCAGGTTTTGCAATTAAAGTGGCTAGGGCAACCAAGTCAGGATAATGCCCCCAACTTTAGAAACCTATCGCTCAAGTCCTGTGCTGTGAGCTTAGCGATCGGGATTAGTGGCGCGATCGCCATTGACAGAACTCTCAGCCATTACGCCAGCCAATCAGAACCAGTGCCGACCATCGCCACTGTGTCCACCACTAATCTTGATTTGTCGCCTAATTCATCGGTGTCGGAAGCCAGCCCCGAAAAGCTCAAGCCAAATTTTAATATCGCCACATTCAATGACAAATTGACCTTACTGGATTGGTATGTCACCAAGCAAGGGCGATCGCCTGATGTGATCATTGTGGGTAGTTCCCGAGCCTTACGCGGTATCGAACCCAGCGCCCTCGAAAAAGCTCTCGCTGCCCAAGGATACAAAGATATCAATGTATTCAACTTAGGAATTGACGGAGCAACCGCCAAAGTCGTTAATTTGCAAATTACCCAAATCCTGTCACGCCCCCAGTTGCCGCGCATGATCATTTGGGCGGATGGCTTGAGAGCCTTCAATAGCCGACGCAGTGACATTACTTACGAGGAAATTACGGCTTCCGTTGGCTACAAACAGTTAGAGAAACGTTTAAAAAATAGTAGCGATGACTTAGCGATCGTCTCAGCTTCAGAACCCACCTTAAAAATCACCACCCCAATTGCTAGCGTTATCTCCAATATCTTTGCAACCAACGCCAAGCGCCAAGAGATTCGTACCTCTGTTGTCAAAAGCTTTGATCGCAATACCAACTTACTCAGCAACAGTGATAACCTCGTCGCGGTAACTCGTCCCACCGCAGTTACCGCGATCGACCCCAAAGGCTTTGTTGCCTTTGATTTGGTTTTCGATCCCGATACTTACTTTCAAAAATATCCTCAAGTACCTGGAGACTATGATCTCGACTATCGAGACTTTGAAACCAGTGGCGCACAGTTTGATGCTTTTGCCAATGTCGTAGACTTTTGCCGCCGTAATAATATTGAGCTTTTATTAGTAAATATGCCCTTACATTCCACTTACTTAGATTTTATCCGCACAAATTTTGAATCCATATTTAATCAGCGGATGCAAGAATTAGCTCGGCGCGAAGGCTTTACCTATATCGATCTTTCCCAATCCATACCCAATCAATCGGATTTATTTTCTGATCCCAGCCACCTCAATAAACAAGGGGCGATCGCGATCGCGCAAATGCTCGGTCAAAACACCAAAATCCCTTGGCAATCCCTCAAGCGCAACTAATACCAAACAAAGAAATGGCTAAGCCATTTCTTTG
>MNZA01000230.1:0-9566 GCA_001873375.1 Oscillatoriales cyanobacterium CG2_30_44_21 | reverse complement strand
CCACTCACTTCTAGGGTTTAAGTAAGAGCAAAGCGATGTGAAAAACATACTGGGTTTGGTGTAATAGAGCAATTCAAAAAATGGCTACGCCATTTTTTGAATTGCTCTATTACTTCTTTGGCTGAGCGGAGTCTAAGCCCTATTTTTTCACCACTAGTATCAAACTTTGTAAAAAGTATGAAACACTTGTGCTATTTTCGCCCAATATAGCTGTGCAAACAGCTATGATCGCCCTAAGTTAATTCACGATCAAATTAATGGGCAATGCACTCTTAGGAACCTTTGGGCTATGAATACATCAGATCAAGCACCAACTACTGCCGCTAACTTAAAAACCAGAACTAAAGCTCTTGCCAAACGAGGGGGACGCTCTCCCTTTGAAAGCAAGCTAATTCAAGCAGGACACGCCACCACAGACCAATTTGATCGTGCCGTCAAAGATAGTCAAGAACAGAATATTCCGTTTCTCAATGTTTTAGAACAGATCTTGGGACAGCAACTAGCCCCCGACATTGCCCGCTTTTACAAACGTCAACAGCTTTTTGAACTGCGCGTTCTCTACGGAATCGAACCGATTGACCCAGATGTTGAAGTTGATAAGTTCGACATACCGACCCTCAGTGGGCTACTAGACTCCAACATCATCCCGATCGCCAGTTGTCGCGATTGTGAAGTGTTGCCCCTAGCCAAAACCGAGAACAGCATCATCGTCGCCGTAGTTACCCCCGACAGTTACAAAGTTCAAAATGAACTGTCTCGCTTGCTCAAAAACATGACCGTGGTCAGGCGCACGATCGCCCGCGAAGACTTCCATCGCGTCTTTGATGATATCGTCCAGTTTCAGATCAATAAGAGTTCCAAGGCTGAAGGGGCGATCAGCGATGAAGATCTGCAAGTTAAAGATGATGTTTTCGCCGAAGACATCACCGATGCCGATCAAGGCGACGAACTAATGGTCGGCGGCGAGAACTCCGCCCCAATTATTAGCCTTGTGGACAAAATCTTAGTCAAAGCGCTCAAGGAAGGCTGCTCCGATATCCACATTGAGCCGCAAGAAAAAGACCTATGTATTCGTCTTCGCAAAGACGGCGTATTGCGCGAATACTTCTTCTTGAGTGAACAGAAGCGTTTACCCAAAAATATCATTAATGCTGTTATTTCGCGTTTCAAGATTATTTCTAACTTGAATATCGCCGAAAAGCGCGTCCCTCAAGACGGCAAACTCAAGCGCAACTTCCAAGGTCGCCGTGTTGACTTTCGCGTCAATACCTGTCCTACCCAAAACGGTGAAAAAGTCGTTTTACGGATTCTCGACAACTCCAATACCCAGCTTGGACTAAATCGCCTGATCAGCAACCCCGAAAGCTTAGCCCTGATGCAAAGCTTCGCCCAACGTCCCTACGGACTCATCTTGGTTACAGGACCCACAGGTTCAGGCAAAACCACAACACTCTATTCGACCCTAGCCGAATGTAACGACCCTGGGATCAACATCAGTACTGCTGAAGATCCAGTGGAATACAACTTACCTGGCTTAACCCAATGTCAGGTATTGCGCGAAAAGGGCATGACCTTCGCGAGTATTTTGCGGGCGTTCTTGCGGCAAGATCCTGATGTAATCTTGGTAGGTGAAACGCGAGACGCGGAAACGGCGAAAACGGCGATCGAAGCGGCACTAACAGGTCACTTAGTATTGACCACATTGCACACCAACGATGCGCCTAGTAGCATCGCTCGCCTTGAGGAAATGGGCGTAGAACCGTTCATGGCAAGTACCGCCATCATCGGCGTACTCGCTCAACGTCTCCTGCGCCGTGTGTGCGACAACTGCCGCATTCCTTACAATCCCAACCAAGAGGAACTTGATCGTTTCGGCTTACCGAGCCGTGATCTGCAAAGCACTTTCTATCGAGCCAACATTGTTAACCGTGAAGCAATGCTTCCTGGTCAGAGGGTATGCCCCAAATGTAATGGCTCAGGTTACAAGGGGAGAGCAGGCGTATATGAAATCATGAAAATGACCGAACGCTTGCAAAGTGCCATTAACAAAGGTGCGACCACTGAAGTTATTAAGGAAATTGCGGTGCAGGAGGGGATGAAAACCCTAATGGCATATGCTTTTGACCTAGTAAGGGAAGGGGCGACTACTCTTGATGAAGTGTTGCGAGTTGTCTATACCGATAAAGGACGGGAAGCAGAAGAACGCGCCCTTCGCGGGAAAGGATTAGAGTGCGAAAACTGTGATGGAATGCTCACCCCTGAAACGGTTGAATGTCCTTACTGCACCACACCGAGAACTTTCTAACTGCAAAATGGCGGCGCTTTGTGCCGCCATTCTACTTCTACAAAATCAAATGAGGAGAATAAATCGCTATGGTAATGGACTACATCATCGAAGACTTGATGGAAGAAGTAGTAGAACGAAAAGGTTCTGACTTACATATTTCCGCAGGGTTGCCTCCTTACATCCGCATTAACGGTCATCTTACCCGCACCGATCGCGACCCACTCTCCCCTGAAGAATGTCAGCGCTTAATTTTTGCGATGCTCAATAATAACCAGCGCAAAGCCCTCGAACAAAACTGGGAACTAGACTGTTCTTACGGTGTTAAGGGACTCGCCAGATTCCGAGTCAATGTCTATAAAGATCGGGGAACCTATGCCGCTTGCTTACGGGCGCTATCTTCCAAAATTCCTGATATGGATGACCTAAATTTGCCACCGATTGTGCGAGAGCTTAGCGAAAAGCCGCGGGGACTGGTACTGGTGACAGGACCCACAGGCTCAGGAAAAACGACAACCCTAGCGGCAATGATCCAAACGATCAATAAAACTCGTGCGGAGCATATTCTCACCGTTGAAGACCCGATTGAATTTGTTTACGAGTCTGTAAAAAGTGTCATTCACCAGCGTCAAGTTGGCGAAGATACAAAAACCTTTGCCAATGCGCTCAAAGCTGCGCTTAGAGAAGATCCAGATGTAATTCTGGTGGGTGAAATGCGAGATTTGGAGACGATTCAATTGGCGGTGTCGGCGGCGGAGACGGGTCACTTAGTATTTGGCACATTACACACCAGTTCCGCTTCCCAAACCGTTGATCGCATGGTGGATGTATTCCCACCCGAACAGCAGGGACAAATTCGCGTCCAACTTTCTAACTCCCTTGTGGCGGTGTTGAGTCAAACCCTTGTCCAGCGCCACAATCCTCAGCCTGGACAGTTTGGACGGGTCATGGCTCAGGAGATCATGATAGTTACGCCTGCGATTTCTAATCTGATCCGTGAAGGTAAAACGGCTCAAATGTATGGCTTTATCCAAACAGGCGGTAAAGAATCCATGCAAACCCTTGAATCAGTTTTAGCCAAGCTGTATATGGACGGCGATATTACCTTCGAGGCTGCCATATCCAAAACTTCTCGCCCTGAGGAGTTATTGCGAGTAGTCGGTCCTAACCCTGCACCTTTCATGAAGCGAAAGGCAACGGGAGATATCAGATCCAAAGATATGATCAAGTCAAGGTCTATTAGCGGTTAGGGCTTTGAGTGGGCGCGATCAAGTTGCGACCACTCAATCGTTATCGTAGTTTTCATTTGAAAGCCGCGATAACTGGCAGGCGAGTGGTTTGTTGAGAGTTTCCCAAGCATAATTTTTACTAGATTTATTCAAAGAGGTGCAATCATGGCAAAGTTCCAAGGCAATCTAAAAGACTCCAAGGGTAAAGCAGTTCAGCAAACCATGGTCGCTGAGTCGGTCAAAGAAGCCCGTGATGTTTGGAGACA
Organism: Oscillatoriales cyanobacterium CG2_30_44_21; assembly: GCA_001873375.1. Lineage (GTDB taxonomy): Bacteria > Cyanobacteriota > Cyanobacteriia > Pseudanabaenales > Pseudanabaenaceae > Pseudanabaena. The sequence goes on along the minus strand of MNZA01000230.1, from coordinate 5,787 downwards.
GAAAGGATTTGTTGTTCAAGATATCAAGGAAGTCAAGGGCGGCTTTGATATGTCGAAACTGTCACTTTCTTTGCAAAAGGTGACAGTTAAAGACTTAGCTCTATTTTCAAGACAGCTAGCCACGCTCGTAAATGCGGGTGTGTCGATGGTGCGGGGCTTGGGGGTCATGGTCGATCAGTGTGCTAACCCAAAGCTGAAGATTGCCTTGACGGAAGTTTTGGATGATGTGCAGCAGGGGACTAACTTTTCGGACGCACTCCGCAAGCACCCCAAGGTCTTTGACAAGCTATATTGCGCGATGGTGCAAGCGGGTGAGACAGGTGGTGTGCTGGATGATGTATTGTCCAGATTGGCGACTCTACTGGAAGATTCGGCAAGGTTAAATAACCAAATCAAGTCGGCGATGACCTATCCAATTGTGGTTTCTTCGATCGCAGTTTTGATCTTCCTTGCGATGTGTATTTTCATCATTCCTGTATTTGATGGCGTATTCAAGAGCTTGGGTGGTGAGTTACCAGCATTTACGCAAATATTGGTCAATATCAGTAACTTTTTAAAGAGTCCTTCGGTTTTGATCATCCCTATGATCTTTGTTGGTACTGGCTTTGTTTACAACCGTGTTTATGCAACTCCTGCGGGCAAGCTTTATCTGGACGGTGTATTTTTGAAATTGCCTTTGTTTGGTGACTTGGTTATCAAAACGGCGGTGGCGAGATTTGCGCGGACTTTTGGATCTTTATCCAAAGCAGGTGTACCGATTTTGGCTTCCCTTGAAATTACGGCGGAGACTGCGGGGAATTTGGTGATTTCCAATGCGATCGACTCGGCTCGAAATGCGGTGAGGGAAGGCGGTCAGATCGCCCCTGCGATGGAAAAAACCGAGGTGTTCCCAGTTATGGCTCTGCAAATGGTCAGTATCGGTGAAGAAACTGGGGAAATTGACAAGATGTTGATGAAGGTGGCTGACTTCTACGAAAACGAGGTTGAGGAATCAGTTAAAGCTCTCACCAGTTTGATGGAACCTCTGATGATCGTTGTTCTCGGTGGTATGGTCGGTTCGATTATTGTGGGAATGTACTTACCAATTTTCTCAATCATGGACAAGATTAAGTAACAAGTTTTAAAGTGCCTCTTTGCGGCACTTTAAAACTTGCTATAAAAAAGAGTGAGGCTGCGCCGCAGCCTCACTCTTTTTTATAGCAAGTTTTAAAGCCTGTTCCCAATTGCTGCCTGTTGGCAGCCAATGGATTGGCAAGTCGCCATTGCCAGAGCCGCGAAACCATGTGCGTTGACGCTTGGCAAACTGACAGGTGTGGGTAACGGTTAAAGCTTTGGCAGTTTCTAGATCGATCTTGTTGGCTAGGTAATCTGACATTTCGCCGTAACCTAGTGTTTTCAGAAGTGGCAGGTCTGCCCCGTAACGTTGCTGCAAACTACGAATTTCATCAAGCCATCCTTGGGCGACCATTTTTTCAGTGCGATCGCTAACCAATTGACGATAACTATCTAGGTCATGGCATTCTAAGCCAATTTGCACAATTGGATAAGTGGGTGGTTGCTCATATTGCAAACTGGATAGGGGCTGCCCTGTGGTGTAAAAGACCTCTAGCGATCGCATGGTTCTCACTCGATCATTAGCGTGAATTTTAGTAACTCCAATGGGATCGACTTGCTTTAAAACCTGATAGCAATAATGTTGTCCAAGGGCTTCAAACTGCGATCGCAGCTCTATTTGGGCGGGAACTCTAGGGATTTTTAAGCCTGAAGTGATTGCCTTGATATATAGCCCTGAGCCGCCTACTAAAATCGGCGTGATTCCCTGTTGATGAAATTCGGCAATTAAGTCTTGAGCCTGATCTTGATAATCAGCCAAGGTCAGTGTTTGGTCGGGGTCAATAATATCGATTAAATAATGGGGAACGCGATCGCGCTCAGCAATGCTTGGCTTAGCAGTACCAATATCAAAATAGCGATAAACTTGGCGCGAATCGGCGCTCAAAATTGGGGCGTTTAGGTGTTTGGCAAGGGCGATCGCAAAGCTCGTTTTTCCTGTTGCCGTAGCTCCCAAAATTACAATTAGCCCAGCCGCCGATTTGTTTGAAGATGTCATTACAAGATTATACCTTCGAGTAGTCCAGAGATTTTAGGAATCGTTGCGGAGCAACGATTCCTAAAATCTCTGGGTTTTAATTAATAATTAAAACAGAATCTAAAAAGGCTAATTTGCCAGCGAAGCTGGCAAATTAGTAAGTACTATAAATTGTTATAAAAAGCCTTTTATAGTATTAAAAATTCATTAGTTTAACTCCTTGTTAACTAGTACTTAAAAATCAAAAATATTAAGAGATATAAACAGATTTTGTTGTTATATTATTTATACTTACTAGTATTAAATATTACAAAATATTAATAGATTTTATCGCTATTTTATTTGTAATTTCTAGTGTTAAATACTACAAATGTATGAGGACATAATTATCAATTAAAGCGATGATTGATCTATCGCATTCCTTGAAGAGAGGAGGGCATTATGAAAACTAAATTGATCGCTGTTTTGATGATCTGTGTCCAGTTGGGATGGGTTGCGCCTTCGGCAGCGTTTGATCCTGTGGACTTAAAGCGACTACTGGAAACCAAACAATGTGGAGGTTGCAATTTAACTAATGCCAACCTTGCGGGGATGGATTTAAGTGGAACGCATTTGATTGGGGCTGAATTGAGGGGGGCAAATCTGAAGGGAGCAAAGCTTGTTAGAGCAAATCTGGAAGGGGCTGATTTAACAGGAGCAAATCTTGAAAATACTAATTTGACAGGGGCATATATAACTAATGCTTCGCTCAAATCTACTAATTTGAGAAATGCTAATTTTGCTAATTCAACTTTGATTCGCGCATATTTGCAAAATGCTAACATTGGAAATACCAATTTTAAAGATGCTAATGTACATGGGGCTAATTTTACTGGCGTAAACTACGATGTTGCTGCTCTTAAATATTAGCTAAGGGCTACGCCCTAAACAAAATTAAAGCGGCGCATTGCGCCGCTTTAATTTTGTGAATTGGTATTACATATCGCTACCTCGGTGAAATTGAAGTCTCTGCTGAATCTTCAATAACTACAGACTCGGCATCTATAATTTCAGGAACTTCAGGGACAACAATTGGCGCGATCGCTAAGTCAGACTCACTCACAACTGGTAACTTCTTCCGTGACAATTGCATTGCTTCTAAACATTGATTGATGCCAGAAACCGCCACGTTATAGGCATCAATATTTTTCATGATTTCAGCTTGTAACTTGCGATTACTGTCAACTTTTGCTTGCGCTTCTTTTTCCAGAGTTTGAGCAAGATAAGCCCTAGCGCGATCGTACTGTTGCAAGATTTTATCTGCTTGCTTTTCCGCACCTTCTAGCAAATGCGTATTCAGGGTTTGATTGATCGTTTGGCGGTAAGTACGAACTACCGTGTCCTTGACCTTGTACTCAAAGTCCATCTTCAAAAGTTGGCGAATAGCTGGCTCAGACTCAATCATGCTTTGATAATCAAACCCACAACAGGCTTGTTGTAGAGCTTGATTTAATTGCCAAAATCCTACAGTACCGTCTGCGTAGAAAGCTGGTCGTTCACGCACATAGCGATCGCATTCTGTTTTTGCCTCATTGACCAGAGCTTCAGCAGCTTTTGCCATCACACTTTGCAGATAAATCTCCGTCTCGCCGTCGTTGCCAAGCAAACGGTAGAGTTCGCGGTAATAATCCGCCTTCTTAATTTTCTCGATCAAGTTTTGGAAGAAATTATTGACAATTTCCCGAGAACATTCGACCAAGACATCTTCTAGCTCATTTGCCAACAGATAAAAGCCCTCAGTCAAAATTCCCATTACAGGCACAACAGAGTTGCGGCGATGGCTGGCTTGGGCGCGTTGATGCACTACCGCTACTGAAAAACTGGTGATTAACTCATCCAAACGCTTCACCATTCTCATTTTTAGTTTCAGATAATCAGCCTCTAGCAGTTCATTTTGATCGCTAGCTACGGCTACATTGACCTCTTGGGCTATATGCTCACGAAAGCGATCGCCAATTAGTTTCAAGTCTTGACTGAGCTTTTGTAGCTCTTGTGACTTGATTGACTCCACATCACGGGGCTGACTTTCGAGGTGTAGCCATGTCTCCAGATAGGACTGGCGCAGGGCAATACAAATGGGCTGAAGATCGTCAGCCAGATCAGCAAATAGCAAAGGTCGCTTTTCAGTCGTCAGATAGCGCGTGATCGCAATCCGAAATTCCTCAATGCCACTGTCCTTAATCAGTTGCTCGATCAACCCTTTGCCGAGACTGCTCAGCAATCGCACATACTTTTCATTCTTGACATTCGTTTCCAAAACACTGTAAGGAATCGGAAACTTGGTAATGTCCAGCTTGCCCGAAACTAGGCAATAGCTATTAAATTCATTGACAAACTGCGGCGTTCCCTCATCGCCACCGACAGACTTAACACTCTCCACAAATACAGTATCCAAGCCAAAGCGATCGCTAGGACTGGTATTTTTGATCTGGCTGCCGTAAAAGCCCAACAAGCCGCTAGTTTTGTAAATTTTAGAACTATTGCGAAATTGGCTAGAAATCGTATTGTTGAGGCGATCGCGCAGTTGATCATTTGTCCAAGTCTCGTCAATGCGATTAAACACATAAAAAACGCGATCGCGAATTCCCGCGTTACCTTGCATTTTTTCGCTCAGTTCCGTCTCCTCAGAAGTCATCTCCCCCGTTGCCGCCGTCTTCAGCACAAACACCACCGCCGAAGTGTCAGGATGCTCGATTTTATCAAAGGTCAAAGCCGCATCTTTTTTCACAGGGGCATCAATCCCAGGAGTGTCAATGATCACATTGCCATCTTGCAACAGTGGATGATTGCAGTAATATTCCACCCGCTTCAGAACCGCGCTATTTGCCCCGCGTCTAGCGTAGTCCGCCGCTTTTTTGAGATTGTCAAAACCAAACTGCTCCATCGAGTAGGTTGAGTTCGCCACTGAGCTAATGCGATCGCGATTATTAATAAAGCCCTCAATCAACAGATTTAAGGCATCGGCATCCTTAGCCCGTTTAGATTTGCTCTTACCCCCCTCCTGCTCGATCACCGCCAATGTTGTCGTTTGCAATTGTTTCAGCACTTCAACCTGATTGATATTGTTCGGTGCAATCTGTCCAATTAACTGACACAACGCTTGAATTTGCTCGCGAACTTCGATCTCACTCAAAAAAGTCAAGACCACCCGCTCTTCCCCAGCTTTGGCAAAAGCAATCTTGCACTCCGTACCCGTCGCGTGTCCCTCAGCGCTATAGAGCAACTCGCGCTCTAGCAACGCATTAATAAGCATCGACTTACCAGCGCTAAAGGCTCCTGCAAAGACAATCTCAAAAGTTGGCGCGATCGCCTTTCTTAGAGAAGCCTGAACAATGCTGCCATCCTGTTGCGATCGTAAGTTTGGTTCCTGATGCAAAAGTTGGAGAATGACTTCAACTTGAGATTGCAGATCTTGACATTGTGGAAAAATATTTGTCAGAGTCATAAATGCTTCTAGTTAATTGATTTGCAGCCTATTAAAGTTTTAAGCAGCCTGAAACTTTGATCACGAATTCATTATTATTTTATCTTGTAAAAGTTGGAACTCAATATTTATTTATGCTTTCTTGCGTCACACCACCCCCAGAGATAGTTGCGCTGTAAGTGGGCGAGCTTAATAAAAACTAAAACCCAAAAAGGCTGATTCGCACGCTTCGCGT
>MNZA01000048.1 GCA_001873375.1 Oscillatoriales cyanobacterium CG2_30_44_21 | reverse complement strand
GGTTTTGTGAGAGCAACTTTAGCGCGGAAAACTCCAAAGTTGCTGTGAATTACGATGAGTGCTTAGCCGAATCGTTCCAAAAAGTTATAAACTTTGGAATAGTTTTATTAATTTAAGTAGCTAGGCATAAGTAACCTAAAAACCAAAAAGGTTGTTCCGCACGCGTAGCGTGCGGAACAACCTCTGGTTTTAGGTTTTAATTAACCCTATCTACTTGTAAGAAATTTCAATCCAAGGTTTTAAAAATGGCAGCAAAAATACAGTTATCGCGTGGAATTGATGAAGAAGCTACGGACGTAAAAATAACAAGATCGAAGGATGGAGACACCAGCGTTGCGGTGTTTATCTTTGAAGCGCCTAACTGCATGACTGGCGAAAACGCAGGTAGCAATGAGATTTTGGGAATGTACATGATCGATGAAGAGGGTGAAATGGTCACTCGCAACGTCAATGCCAAATTCATCAATGGCAAGTCCGCAGGTATCGAGGCGATCCATAAACTTAGCGGTGAAGGCGAGTGGGAGCGTTTCTTGCGGTTTATGAATCGCTATGCTGAGTCCAATGGCATGAGTCTCAATAAAGCCTAAAAAATTAGAGAGAGTCCGCTAGCGGACTCTCTCTAATTTGATATAAAAAACTTTAAAAGCGTTGCCCAGCAACGCTTTTAAACTATAAATTTGTTTTAAAAATTATGAATCCCGCTCAAAATCCTTGTCCCGATCCACCTTCCTATCAAGTGCATTGCGCGGTAATTACAGTCAGCGATACGCGCACCCCTGAAACTGACAAAAGCGGTAACTTCATTAAACAGTCAATGATCAATGCAGGGCATTTAATTGATTATTACGATCTGGTCAAGGATGAACCAGACCAAATCCGCGCACAAATGCAGAAATTAGCCGCGATCGCCACCTTAGATGCAATTATCCTTAATGGCGGCACTGGAATTGCGCCAAGGGACACCACCTATGATGCGATCGCCGCTTTGTTGGAAAAAACCTTGCCAGGGTTTGGGGAGATGTTTCGTTATTTAAGCTGGCAAGAGGTCGGTTCTAGGGCGATCGCTTCGAGATCGGCAGCAGGAATTTATCAGGGCAAATTAGTATTTTCCTTACCTGGTTCGAGTAATGCAGTTAAGTTGGCGATCGAGCAGTTGATTTTGCCAGAGATTATTCATCTTGTACGCCAACTCAAAGGTTTGCATTAAGAAACCAAAAAGGCTGATTCGCACGCGAAGCGTGCGAATCAGCCTTTTTGGTTTTGCGCCTAATCCAGTAATACCAAATAAAGAAATGGCGGAGCCATTTCTTTATTTGGTATTACTGTAAGTCTGTGCATCGCGGCGGAGCCGCGATGCACAAAAATTTCTCTGTGGTTTAAGTAAGCGCGAAGCGTTGTAACTTTAATCCAACTTTTCGGCTGCTTTTAAAAAAGCACGTTTCGCCGCGATCTTATTTTTGCGATTGGTATAGCGTCTAAAACTTTTCACATCGCGATGCCGCGTTAATTCCATCGCCAAGGATGGATCCAACTCGTACTTGACAATTAAATTTGTGGCAAAGGTATGTCGTCCGCGATGGGAATGCAAATCAATTCCTGTCTTCTCCGCCAGATCATCCATCACATGACGGATGCCCCAATAGGTCAATCGCCTACCCTGACTGCGATTGGAGTAAGACACAAACAAAGGACTTTCAGGTGATAATTCTTCTTTTTGTTCGCTTCGCCATTCCAAATAAGCATCCAAATCCTGAGTCCCCAACTTCGTCAAAGGCACTTCTCCTTTACTGTCCCACTTCGCCTCCTTGATCACCAATTCCCCGTTCACATAGTCCTCAACATTTAGCCGACAGACCTCCTCGGCACGCAACCCATGTAACAACACCGAAAACAAAGCCCGATCGCGCATCATCACCTTACTCAAGGCGATCGCCTCATAAATCCGCAACACCTCCTCATCTTCCAAATCCTTTGCCACAGGATCAGGCAATCGCTCTTGCTGAATGCCAATAGTAGGATCAGCCGCCACATATTCCGAGAGCAACATCCATCGATAAAAGGATTTCAAAGTACGCAACACCCGATTCACTGAACTCAGGGCTAGTTTTCGTTCCTTCAGCAAAAAAGTTTTAAACTGCGTCATTTTGCGCCGACTCACCTCCACCCAAGCCAGATCGCACCAATCCATAAATATCCGCAAGTCGGCTTGATAAGCCTGACGGCTCTTGGGTTGCAAAGATCTGGATGCTAAGAATTCATCAATCCTCGCTTGGCGCAAGTCTGTCGTGGCGATCGCCTTGGGCGGTTCACTGTAAATAACTAAAACTGGTTCTGGAACTGGCATATCAGTAATGTTTGTAAATTGGACTCCCCCCAAATAAAAAAAGGCTGGCTACGCCAGCCTTTTTTTATTTGGGTTGGCAAACTACACAGTTGCTTGCTTAGCAACAGCGAGATCCAAAGACTCGGACAAGGACTCTCTAAGAGCGCGAACGGTGGCAATCATGGAAACCATGTCGTTGAGTTGGTTAACCGCCGAACCAACACCAACACCTGCTGCGCCCGCCGCGATCGCCATCGGAGCTGTGATATTGCTCAAGCCAGATGCACAGAGAACAGGAATGGCAACGGCGCGGCTGATGGCATGAGCCGCCGCGAGGGTTGGTGCGGCTTTTTCGATCGCACCCAATACACCTGCATGAACTGGGGCAGCACTCGTACCACCTTCAGTTTGGATCAGGTCTGCGCCAACTTCGGCAAGTTTTTCGGCGAGGGTAACTTGCTGATCGAGGGTCAAGGTGTGGGGAACGGTGACAGAAATGGCGGTGTGAGGTAGCAAGGCTCTGGTTTCGATGGTCAAAGCAATGATTTCATCGGCAGTAAAAGTCCGACCCTGAGCATAGAAACTGTCGTAGTTACCGATTTCGACAAGATCTGCGCCTTGAGCAACCGCTTCCACTAACTTGCTGGCTTCGACTGCTGATACACAAATGGGCAAGGAGCAGTTAGCCTTGGCGATCGCAATCAATTCGGCATCGGCGGCGATATCCACAAAAGTAGCACCACCGCGATCGGCGGCTTGGACAACCATTTTTACGGAGTCGTGATCAAAGTTTTGCAGCCCGCTAATGATTTTGAGAGCAGTGCGATTGCTGAGAGCATTGGCGATCAAGATAGGTAAACGAGACATAAGCTTGCCGTATGTATTTATGTATATTTACAAATACTTTAGCGCTATTTTGCCCTACAGCGCTTTGTGCCTCAGTCAACAACCCCAAAATAAAAAAGCATTGCAAAGCAATGCTTTTTTATTTTGGATGGTGCGGCGAAGCCCTTACAACTTTTCTCGCAAAATCTCAGGATTAGCGACCAAATCCGCGATCGCGATCGCTTCTTGGTCGCCCGACTCTAGCCATTTAACCTGTATTTGTCCCGCCTCAATTTCCGCATCCCCCAGCACGATCGCCGCTTTTGCCTTGGCATTACTTGCCCGTTTAAACTGCTTGTCAAACTTTGCCCCGCTCAAGTCTAGTTCCGCACTAAACCCAGCCTGACGCAAAACTTGAGCAATATATAAGGACTTAGCTTCGGCAGCTTCACCACGGGAAATCACGTAAAAGTCGATCGCCGCCGAAGCCTGTTCCGCAACTTGCTGCATCAAAATTACCAAACGCTCTAGCCCGATCGCCCAGCCCACCGCAGGCACATCGGAGCCGCCTAGTTCCGCAATCAGGCGATCGTAGCGCCCGCCGCCACAGACTGCCGACTGTGCGCCTAATTGACTAGACTGAATCTCAAAAGCGGTGCGGGTGTAATAGTCCAAGCCACGCACTAAGCGATTATTGATGCGGTAGGAAATATGGAGATCGGTCAGTAAATTTTGGACTTGCTCAAAATGTTGCTGTGATTCGGGGCTGAGATAGTCGAGAATACTGGGCGCATCTTGAGAAATTTCTTGGGTGCGTTTGTCTTTGCTATCGAGAATGCGTAAAGGATTGCGAGTCAGGCGATCGCGTGAGTCCACATCAATTTCTTCGACAAAGGGCGTGAAATAATCCACCAATGCTTGACGATAGGCAACCCGATCTTCAGCACTGCCCACAGAGTTCAGATCCACAACTAGATCCGTTAATCCCACTGCTTTCAAAAAGTCACTGGCGATCGCGATCGCTTCCGCATCGGCACGAGCATCGGCACTGCCTAATACTTCGACTCCCAACTGATGGAACTGGCGCTGACGACCCGCTTGGGGTCTTTCATAGCGAAACATCGCCCCCATATACCAGAGACGCTGTACGCCACCTTGGGCAAATAATTTATTTTCAATATAAGATCGCGCCACTCCTGCTGTCCCCTCTGGACGCAAGGTCAAAGAGCGATCGCCGCGATCATTAAAGGTATACATCTCCTTACCGACAATATCCGTGGCTTCGCCAATGCCCCGCGCAAATAGTTCTGTTGACTCAAAAATAGGAGTACGAATCTCGCTATAGGCAGCTAGAGCCAAAATTTGTCGCGCCTTTGTCTCTAGCTGCTGCCAATAATAAATTTCGGGGGCGAGAATGTCGCGAGTGCCGCGAGTAACCTGAAGTGAAGACATGGATACAAATAAGATCTGTGTTTTTATGGCAAAGCAAAACTTGTTTACAGCGCTTCGCGCTCAAATCCAAACATAAGTGGCGGCGCGAAGCGCCGCCACTTATGTTTTGGGGTTTTGCTATATTTCAGAATACAGTATCAAAAGTCATAGGACTTACGCAAAGCAAGGCAATGTAAGGGCAATTCATGAATTGCCCTTACATTGCCTTGCGGGTATGGGGATCGTTGCAGAGCAACGATCCCCATACCCGCACAATAAAAGCCTTAAAAGCGTTGCAAAGCAACGCTTTTAAGGCTTTTATTGGTTTGGACTTGAGCGCAAAGCGTTATAAAAATCAAGATTGCGATCGCCCTGCACATTCACAAAGTAACAAATCTCGGTAAAATTTAGAAAACGTCATTTACGATCCCACCAATTCGTTAACTAACCTAAAACTCAAATAGTCCTTATGCCAGAAGACAAAGCTACCTCAAACTCAACCGACCTCTCGGCTAGTGAAGCACTATTCAATGAGGTTCTCAAAAGTGTAGAAATCGATCCAGCTCTACTGGCTGAGCTTGGAGAAGTCACCAACGATCCTGAACAGGCGATCGACACCGCCATTCGCCAATGGTTGCAGCGCCGCGCGATCAAAGAAGCAGATCGCTCTCGCCCACTAACCATGAATCCTGTAGTCCCACCAAGGGGAGAATGGAACGACTAATTGGGAACAACTAAGTGTAGTTATCTAGGTTTGAGGGTAGGCGGTGTTCGACCGCACCTTAGTTCTTAACGGCAGACACCAAGTTAAACAAAATTTATGCAAGATTTTTGGCTACTAAACGGATTTTTCTTGGCTCTAGGGCTAATCCACATCATCATTTCCCTAGTTTTTCTCACTAGCTCCAAGTCACGTCCTTCCCGCAATCGCAGTGAATTTACGACCAAACCATTTAAGTCATCCCATTCCAAAAAAATCATTGGCTACAATCTTCTAGTCACAGGGCTAATCATTAGTACAACCGCGACCCTCATCATCTGGCTAGGTCAATCAGTAAATTTACTAGTAATAGCAGCCATCAATCTTGCCGTAACCTTCACCGCCTTGAGGCTTCATCTGTTCCACATTGCCGAGAATGGAACAACAACGCGTAGTCATGAAAGCCCTGAAAAGGCGGAATTTATCGAAGCAGAGAAGCCCGACTTTCCCAATTCAATTAACTCTAGTTCAGATACTCACACAGAAAATCTATCTAGCACCGCAATGGAACCTTTAGAATCAACCCTTAATCTTTCTTCTGATTTGGAAGAACAAAATCAACCTCCCGCTTTACCACGTAAGCACTATGTGGAAGTTTCTCCAGAAATATTTGCGGAGCTTTCGGAAATATCGGATGACCCTTCAGCATCGGTGGATGAAGCCATCCGTTGGTGGCTGCGTCGCCGCCTAGTTGATACAGAATCTAGTGCCAGTCGGACAAGCTTACGCTCTAGCGCTTCTTGGCGATCGCAACAGCAAAATTGGAATGATTAGCCATGAGATTCCCTGTTCCTTAGCTCCCTTTGACCGCATCATTGGGCAGGTTCAAGCGATCGCCTTACTAAAAGCCGCCATCCAAAAAAATCGCATCGCCCCCGCCTATCTATTTGCAGGTACGAGTGGCGTGGGGCGCAGCAAAACCGCTTTAGCATTTGCCGAAGTTTTACTGGGTGATCGCAAGTCCACCCAAAGACTGGGCGATCGCAACCATCCTGACCTGCTTTGGGTCGAGCCGACCTACTTGGACAAGGGCAAAATGCTGACGGCAAAAGAAGCCGAAGCCGCAGGCTTAAAACGCCGAGCCATGCCGCAGATCAGGATCGAGCAAGTGCGCGAGATCGGGGAATTTGTCAGCCGTTCTCCATTGGAGTGCGATCGCTCCGTTGTGATTATCGAAGAAGCGCAGTCGATGGCAGAGTCGGCAGCCAATAGCTTGCTCAAAACCCTAGAAGAACCACTCTACGCCACGATTGTGCTAATTGTGCCTGATGCTGGCTCAATCCTGCCCACCCTAGTCTCACGCTGCCAGCGCATTCCCTTTACCCGCCTAAATCAAAGTCAAACGCAAGCAGTATTATCACGCGAAGGATATAGTGATATCCCGCCCACCGTTGTCACCCTAGCTCAAGGCTCCGCAGGACAAGCGATCGAGTCCTTTGAGAGATTTAAAAGTATTCCATCAGAATTACTCAACTCCGTGCAGCAAATTCCCATTGATGCCAAGAGTGCGCTAGCGATCGCCAAGCAAATCAATAAGGAACTAGATGTAGATTTGCAGCTATGGATGATTGACTATCTGCAAAACTACTTTTGGGAACATCATCAATCCCTATCAATTTTGCAATATCTGGATAAAGCGAGAGAGCTAATTGGAAGATATGTACAACCAAGATTAGTTTGGGAAGTAACTCTTTTACAGATCGCAGGGAAGCTCTAAACAGAAAAATAATGATAATCCTAGAACAAATAAAGTAATTTTTAATATCGCGGCAAAGCCGCGATATTAAAAATTACTTTATTTGTTTACTTTAATTTTATATATTTTAAGAAATATTAATTCGAGATCACAAGCTTAAAACATAAAATATTAGCAACTATTACAAGTATTTTTTATAATCAAAACAGTCATCGAATGCCAATATTTGATTTCTGCCTGTGGAAAACCTGTGGAAAAGCCCTATTTTTTTGTGGAAAACTATTAAATATCTGGGGATAACATTGGGGAAAATGTGGATAACTTTTTATAGGTATTTATACTCTGTGGATAACTAGCCACTTTATCCACAGAGTTATCCACAGGCAGAAATCGCTAGAAGTATGATTGCACAAAGATTTGTTGTAGTTATCCACATTTTCCACAGCCCCTACTACTACTATTTAATATTTTTATTCTTTAAATCCGTAATTATTAGATCGGACGAAAAAATAACGAAAGAATATTTTGGAAATGGTTAAAAAAAATTAATTTCAAAACGTTCAAAAAATTCAAATGATGATATGATTGGCTCCCACAAATGAAAAATTAAAATTGCTAAAGCATCCAAAAAAACTTCCTCGAAAAAGTTCTTTAATTTGCAATTCCAAAATTCATTTATTTTCAAATTCTGATTTAAACTTCCATTCTCAAACTTTTCTTAATCCAGAACGATTCTAATTTGCTGTTGAGAATTCTGTTGACCAGACAGAAATTAGAATATTCAGTCCCGAATATTCCTTACAAAGTTTTCCCCAAGCAATTTCTCACCCACACTTTTCACCATGCGACTAGTCTGCCCTCAAAACCAACTTGCTGCTAACCTCGCTCTTGTCGGTCGTGCTGTTGCCTCCCGCCCCACACATCCGATCTTGGCAAATATCCGCATAGACGCAGATGCTACCAGTCAAACTCTTGGTATGACCGCTTTTGACCTCAATCTTGGTATTCAGGTTTCCTTTGCGTCGCAAGTAGTCGAAGCAGGATCAATTACACTGCCAGCCAAGCTTCTCAATGACATTGTTTCCCGTCTGCCTGATGAAGACATTACCCTCAGCGTGGACAAGGACAACACGATGGTTTCCATCATCTGCGGTTCTGGGCGCTATCAAATGCATGGGCTACCCGTGGAAGAGTTTCCTGAATTACCGCAAATCGGCGATGATGGGCAAATAACTTACCTTCCTGTCGAAGCGATGTTGAGCGGGTTAGCTTCGACATTGTTCGCCACTTCCGCTGATGAGACTAAGCGGATTTTGACAGGTGTGCATTTGACTGCCGATAGCGATCATCTTGAGTTTGCGGCGACCGATGGACACCGCTTGTCAGTTGTGCAGACAGGCTTTCTGGATGCTGATGAGCCACCCGTTACGGGCGACACCGTGACTACCAATTTGGAAGTGACCATCCCTGCCCGAGCATTGCGCGAGTTGGAGCGGATGCTCAACCAACAGACTGAGGGCGCGATCGCCGTTAAGTTTGACCGCGCTAACATGATTTTCCAAAGTGCTAATCAAATCTTGATTTCGCGTTTACTAGATGGCACTTATCCTAATTATCGTCAGCTTATTCCCAATCGTTTTGAGCGACAGGTTACGTTAGAACGGAAGTTGTTTCTCTTGGCACTGGAGAGAATTGCAGTTTTAGCTGACCAAAAAAATAACATTGTCAAGATCACCATTGACTCCACAGGGCAGGAAGTTTCCCTATCAGTAGAGTCACCTGATGTGGCGACTGGGCGCGAATCTTTGCCCGCTCAAGTATCTGGGGAAGATGTGGAAATTGCTTTTAATGTCAAATATTTACTGGATGGGCTGAAAGCTTTACCTAGCAATGAAATTCAAATTCAGTTAAATAATCCCACCAGCCCTGCGGTACTTGTACCGATTGGGGCAACAAAGATGACCTATTTATTAATGCCTGTGCAAATTCGCAATTAAAAAAAGGCTGTTGGTGGCGCGATGCGCCGCCAACAGCCTTTTTTTAATTGTGATTTCTGCATTTGGTATAAACTTAGTTGAAGTATGGAATTTTTACTACTGACTTCAACCCAACCGCCACTTCACTCCTACGCTGAAGTTCGGCAAGCCAGTGATCCTCAAGCGCTGAGGCGATCGCCCATAGCTGATCGCCAAAATATCGATCAACTGCCTGCGGAAGTGCGATCGCAGCTACAGCTATTCCTTGAAAGGTTGCCCGATCCTGATTCCATCGCACGGCAGCTTGCCTCACAGTTACCGCAAGTATTGGCTCAAGCGGGTCCTATCAAACCTAACAGCCTTCCCAAGCCCAAGCCCACAGACAAGCCTGCACCTGTTTTACCCAAAGATCCATCTCAGGGAGATTTGCTCAATGTCATTAGCGATCGCCAAGAATATGACATTAATACTCAGATATTTGTGGCTGAGGGCAATGTGGCGATCAATTATAAAAAATCAGATCTCAAGGCTGATCGGGTGCAAT
This sequence comes from Oscillatoriales cyanobacterium CG2_30_44_21, assembly GCA_001873375.1. GTDB lineage: Bacteria > Cyanobacteriota > Cyanobacteriia > Pseudanabaenales > Pseudanabaenaceae > Pseudanabaena. The sequence continues at coordinate 23,572 of MNZA01000048.1, read as the reverse complement.
TGAATACTAAGACCCAAGAGGTAATTGCTGAGGGAAATGTTTTTTTTACACGCGGCGATCAAAGAATTGTGGGGACAAGACTGGTTTACAACTATGGCGATATTAAAGGGGAATTGCTCAATGCTTCGGGAGCCGTTGATCTTGGTACGCTGACTAGTTCGGAGGTATCGCGATCGCCTGCCGAAATTGCCTCCAGCTCAGTGACAGTTGCGGTCGCAGGCTCAAGCAACTCCAGCGATGGACAGGTGCGCCGCGTTGGGTTTATTGCGGAACGGTTGATTATTGATGGTGATACTTGGACAGCCGAAAATTTGCGCGTCACCAATGATCCATTCAGTCCGCCCGAACTGGAAATAATCACTAGCAAAGCGACTTTAACTCCAATTTCCCCAACCCAAAATCGTCTGGATTTAGAATCGCCCCGTCTTGTTTTTGATCAAGGTTTTTCCCTGCCGTTGCCCATTAATAGCCTGATCCTTGATCGCTTTCAACGATTTACGCCTGCCTTGATTGGCTTTGACCGTCGCGATCGCGATGGTGCTTTTTACCAGCAGAGTTTTGATGTGATCACGCAACCAAATTTGAGTTTTCAACTATCACCGCAATTGCTAATTCAAAGGGCTTTTTCCCGTCCTGAAGGACAGGGGGGCTTTTCAGGTTTTGACATTTTAGGCGTGGTTGCTACTTTAAATGGAGACTTTGATAATGGACAGACCTTTTCGGCGCGAGCTAGCCTTTCTGGACTAGACTTTTCGCGTTTAGATAATTTGCTGCGGTTTAATGCCAGCTATCAAACTCCAATTTTTGGCAACTATACTTTGCTATCGCAATATGCCTTTCGCGATCGCATTTTTAACGGTTCCCTAGGTTTCCAAGATGTGAACAACATTACGGGTTCAACTCTGCTTTCGCCCAATTTTGTGCTGGGAGACTCGCAAATAAATTTTAACTACCAAGTTGCCGCGCAAGCAGTGAGTGCTGTCCGCGATGACCAAAATTTCAATACGGTTGGCACTTTGCTGCGCTTGCAGAGTGCGGCTGTTTTGAGTCGAACTTTTCCTATATATCGTGGAGAACCTGCGCCCGCGGCAAAAGAGACTGGTTTACGATTTTCGCCCAAACCGATTGTGCCTAAAGTTGATGCATTTATGGCGTTGCAAGGTGTAAATTCTCTCTATTCCAATGGTGCCAATCAAGCGAATCTATTTGGAACTTTGGGCTTGTCTGCGGAAGTTGGCAGTTTTGCCAAAGACTTTTTTGACTACACCAATCTGACGGTTAGTTATACACAGGCTTTTTCCACAGGGCGATCGCCTTTCTTGTTTGACCGTCTCGCCGATACGCGATCGCTGACCGCAGGTATCGTGCAGCAGATCTATGGTCCCATTCGTTTTGGGGTGCAACAAAGCTGGAATCTCGACACTGGCAATCTATTTGATGCGTCCTATTCCTTAGAATATGCTCGCCGCACTTACGCTGTGGTGATTCGGTATAATCCTACCCAAGGTTTGGGTGAGTTGCTGCTCCGCATTAGTGACTTTAACTGGACGCGCCCCCCCGCCAATGTAACCAATATTCAAAATGGAGTGGAACTTCGTAATTAAAAAAGGCGGCGCGTAGCGCCGCCTTTTTTAGTGATGCTTTGCCTAGAAATTTTTGGGGTTTAATTAGGCGCAAAGCGCCGCCAATCGCTAAGCAGGAATGAACTTGAGGGAAACTCCATTCATGCAATAGCGTTGTCCCGTTGGCTTGGGCCCATCATTAAAAACATGACCCAAGTGACCGCCACAGCGACTGCAATGGACTTCCACACGCTGCATAAACAAAGACTTATCAACAGTTGTGCCGATCGCTCCTTCGAGGGGAGCAAAAAAGCTCGGCCAACCAGTACGGCTATCAAACTTAGTATCTGACGTAAATAAAGGTAAGTCACAACCTGCACAATGATAAGCCCCTTGGCTGTATTCCTTGTCTAAAGGGCTGCTAGAGGGTCTCTCAGTGCCATGCTTCCGCAAAACCTGAAATTGTTCGGGGGTGAGGACTTGTTTCCACTCGGCTTCGGTTTTCATAATTTTGTATTTTTTAGTTGCATTCTTGGGTTGATCAGAGTCTGAGGCGATCGCTATTTCGGGATCAGGCGATCGTAAAGATTGCCATAACCATGAGCCAGCGATCGCGGCAGCACCAGTTATTAAAAGATCTCTTTTTTTCATTGATTTGCCAAGGGGCTGATATGAACCATTTAGTAACAAACCAAGAAATGGCTGTGCCATTTCTTGGTTTGAAAAACCATGCTGGGTTTGGTTTTCAATTCACAGAAGTGTGACTACACTTTAGTTAGTTGGTATAAAGCAATTTTTAAAGTTGTAACAGCCACTACGATTTACAATCTCGTCTATAATTGTAACAATACTTAAAGCTTAGAACTTCATTTCAAACTTTAAAGGATATACAAAAATGGCATTTGAACTTCCCACACTCCCTTACGCCCAAGATGCGCTTGCAGATTCGGGTATGTCTTCCGACACCTTAGCATTTCACTATGGTAAGCACCATAAGGGTTATGTCGATAACCTCAACAACTTGATCAAAGACACCGACCTTGCTGACAAGAGTTTAGAAGAGATAATCAAAATTAGCCATAAAGAAGGCAAAGCCGGCATTTTTAATAATGCGGCTCAAGTTTGGAACCATACCTTCTATTGGAATGGAATCAAGCCTGCTGGCGGCGGCGCTCCTACTGGTGCTTTGCTAGACGCAATCAATGCTAGCTTCGGCAGCCTTGAAAACTTTAAGACCGAGTTTAAAAATGCTGGCGCAACTCAATTTGGTAGCGGCTGGGCATGGCTAGTAGCTGAAGGTGGCACACTCAAGATCACCAAAACTGCTAATGCTGAAAATCCTTTAATCAATGAAGGGCAAGTTCCACTTTTGACAATGGATGTTTGGGAACACGCCTACTATTTGGACTTCCAAAATAGCCGTCCTAACTTCATGAGCAACTTTGTCGAAAAGCTGATCAACTGGGAATTTGTGGCTGCTAACTTCGCGGCTGTCTAAATTTTCATTTACTAAACAAACAAGAAAAGCATCGCTTAGCGATGCTTTTTTTGTTTGTTTAGTAGCGCTGCAAAGCAACGCTTTTGGCTAATAAAGCAGTGGCGGCGCGAAGCGCCGCCACTGCTTTATTAGCCAAAGCGATAGCCTTTACCATAAACGGTGTTGATTAGCGATATGGGGCGATCGCGGTCAATTTTACGGCGCAATAGTTTAATTTGTGCCGCCAGCGCGTTACTGGTGGGAGAGTCTTCGCCTTCTTTCCAGAGATATTGGGAAATTTGTTCATGGCTGAGGAGTTGATTGGGATGGAGAATAAAGTATTCTAAAAGCTGATATTCTCTCTCCGTGAGAGCAATCACGCTCTGTTCTCGCCGCACAATTTGATTATTGCGATCAAGTTCTAGATCCCCGTAAGTCAGTTTGACTGACTCATTGACTGCTGCCACATTGGGCTTACGGCGCAGCAAAGCACGGACTCTGGCTAGCAACTCCCGCAACTCAAAGGGTTTCACCAGATAGTCATCGGCTCCACTATCGAGTCCTTCCACGCGATCGTCTAATGTATCTTTCGCGGTCAGGATTAGCACAGGTGTGGCATATCCCTGTTGCCGTATTTGCCGACAAATTTCCACTCCTGATCGCTCAGGCATCATCCAATCTAAAATCAGCAAATCATAATTACCAGTTTGCGCCAATTGCCAACCGCGATCGCCACTGTTGGCGCTATCAACTTCATATCCTTGATTTGTTAAAACTCTCTGTAAAGGTTCCGCTAGTTCCTCTTCGTCATCTACTAATAAGATTCGCATAGTTTTTTATACATTTTGACTGTTTGCCGCCAAAGTAATTACAGCATCTTTACATCGCTTTGTGCCGCTGAGCCAAAATATTGTGAGGCAGCGCGCTGCCTCACAATATTTTGGCTTTACGCGATCATACTTTACTGGATTGCTATCATGTCCCATCTTCGTCAAAATATCATTACCAAAGATTGGGTTATCTTCGCTACCGAGCGAGCTAAACGTCCCCACGAGTTTGCCCGCCCTGTTGAAGATCTGCGATCGCCAATCCCTGCTTACAAATCGAATTGTCCATTTTGTAAAGGCAATGAAAATCCTTCAGAAATAGAATACTTGAGACTAGAAGATGAACGCGGCTGGCGAGTCCGAATAATTCCTAACAAGTATCCTGCTCTCTCTCCTCTAGGCGATCTTGTGCGCTGTAATGAAGGGATTCATCGCTCAATTACGGGTGTGGGATATCACGAAGTTCTCATTGAAAATCCTCATCACAATGCCACGATCGCCCTGATGGATATTAGAGATATTGGCGATATCTTCCAAGCCTATCGCCAGCGCTACAAGATTATTTGTCAAGACAAGCGCATTGAAAGCATTATCATTTTTAAGAATCATGGTGAAAGTGCAGGCACGTCTTTAGAACATCCCCATTCGCAAATTACGGCTACGCCTGTGGTTCCCTCGCAAATTCGCCAGAGGCTATTTGATGCCGCAAACTATTTTGACGATACGGGGGAATGTTTATTTTGCCGTAACTTCGCTGATGAGCTAAAAGCGAAAGAAAGGATCGTTTTAGAAACAGAATATTTTGTAACTTTTATTCCCTATGCGGCGCTTTCCCCTTTCCATATGTGGGTTTTTCCCCGATGCCATAGTTCCTGCTTTGGCGAGATTTCTGATCTAGAGATCGCTGATCTTGCTTTTGCCCTCAAAACAGTCTTAGCGAAGTTATTTTATGGATTAAATAATCCTGCCTATAATTTCACGATTCGATCAATGCCGACAGATTCGGGTCATGCCAATTACTTCCATTGGTATCTGGCGATCGTGCCGCGAGTATCCCAAGCCGCAGGTTTTGAGTTGGGCAGTGGAATGTATATCAATACGGCGATGCCAGAGGATAGTGCTAAATTTTTGAGGGAATTATGATAATGCTCCTCATAAGTAAACTAAAAAAACAGAAGGTTGGTTCTGTCCGCTACGCGGGCAGAACCAACCTTCTGTTTTTTTAACAAGCTATTTGTGGCGCTTTGCGCCTCCAATAGCTTGTTTGGTAAGTATCGATATCTATAGTTATACTTATGACAGTTTATGGAAATAGCCTCTCCAAATATGTCTCATCAAACTTCAGGTAGTCAGAAAAACTGGCTTTACTTTGCCTTTGGCGCAGGATCAATGCTGGTTGTCGGTGCAATTGTTTTAGCGACATCTAGCTTTTTGGGTAAATCCACACAGGTCGCAGGAACTTGGAAAGTAGAAACCAATGGCGCACCCGCAGGCACACCAGAGATCACAGTTGTGATCAACAATGAAGGCAAAGTTATTGCTCTCAATCCTAGCAATAACGCAGAAGCGATCGAAGTCGGCAAGATCATAAAGGTATCTGATGTCGTTGATTTGCCCAAGGGCGCTAACCTACAGGCTAATCCCCTTGCAAATCAAGCAACCAAAGCAAGGCAATCAGAAGCAAAGACCTATGTAGGCTCTATGAATAAAAGTCAACAAGCCCATTTTTTAGAAAGGAGTAGATGGGGGAAAACAATCGATGAGCTTGGCATTGGCGTTCAATCAGAATCAGAAAACTATCGATATACAACAAAAATTGTTGACTCAATTAAAACGGTAAACATCAAAAATTACCCTGGCATTGCTGTCAACACAGGGATCGCTAAAAAAGATGGACTCAAGAGCTATGTTGGGTTTGCTTATCTCGTTAATTCTGGCTCTGATATTAATACCTTCTCAGTTCGTTGCGAATCGCAACAACCCACAACCAAAGAAAGTGGCTTACCAAAATTTGATGGTAAAGAGATCAAATGTCCAGACGATTACATACCGCTCTAATAGATTCAAAGCGCTGCGAAGCAGCGCTTTGATATTGGAACCTTTAAGTCAGCACAACGGGCTGTATGATGTATAGCTACCAAGCAATCAAGTCTTTAGCAAAATTTTTAGAATGTCCTCAAGTATCGATCCTCAAACTGCTCCTCAAACACAGGCAATCCTCTTAGAAAGGGGTGTTGTCGAAATATTTCCCAATAGTGAATCGGAAAACCTCAGCGATCGCCTGATTAAAAGCGATCGCCCCCTGCGGATCAAATTGGGGATCGATCCCACCCGTCCCGACCTGCATTTAGGTCACACGGTGGCACTGCGAAAATTGCGCCAATTTCAGGATGCAGGACATAAAGCAGTTTTAATCATTGGGGATTTTACCGCCCAAATTGGCGATCCCACAGGGCGATCGGAGGCAAGACCAAGGCTGACCCCTGAAGAAGTTGCCTACAATGCCGAAACCTATTTAGAGCAAGCTCAAAAAATTCTCGACTTTTCAGGCGATCGCTTTGAGTTACGCCGCAATGGTGAATGGTTAAACAAACTCGACTTGCAGCAAATTATTAACCTGCAAGCAAGTATGACCGTGGGACAGATGCTTGCCAAAGAAGGCTTCAGCGATCGCTACGACAAGGGCAACCCAATTTATCTTCATGAGTTTTTGTACCCGCTCCTGCAAGGTTACGACTCTGTGGCGATCGATGCCGATGTCGAGCTAGGCGGTACGGATCAAAAATTTAATATTCTGGTCGGTCGAGATTTACAAATTAAAAATAGCGATCGCCAAGGTAAGCCTGCTCAATTTGGGTTGCTCTTACCATTGCTAGTTGGTTTAGATGGCGTTCAAAAAATGTCCAAGTCCCTCGGTAACTATGTGGGGATCACCGATGAGCCATTGAGTATGTATTCCAAGCTGGAAAAAGTGCCTGATACGCTGGTGGATGAATACTTTGAACTGTTAACCAATATTGATCTCGCGACATTGCCTGACAATCCTCGCGAAAAGCAAAAACAGCTAGCTTTGGCGATCGTTGGTCAATATCACGGACATGATGCTGCGCTCCAAGCCAAGCATGATGCCGAACAAATTGTGCTGGCGGGCAATACAGCCGATCTCGGTGATATCCCTGAATTTGATCTGTCGCAAATTAATTTCCCTGCCCCATTGCATTATTTGATCAAGGCTTCAGGACTATGTAAGAGCAACAGCGAAGCCCAAAGCCAAATCAAAAATGGCGCTGTGAAATTAGATGGCGAGAAACTAGGCGATCGCGCCTTTAATGAGCGCAATGAACTCGCAGGTAAAGTTCTACAGGTCGGCAAAAAGAAATTCTTGCGCCTTATTTAAAAAATCTTAAAAAAATAGAGGTGATGCACAGCGTCACCTCTATTTTTTTGATTCATACTAATCGATGTAAATGCGACAACATGGGTATCAATTGAAGACCACATCTAGTAAGGGTTCTTAAATCAAAAAAAATGCATAATCATTTATTGATTAAGTATTAGATCAGGTGTGACTATGCGTCCACTTGCGCTCTCAGTGCTTTAAGTAAGTTTGACAACTCTCTAAGCTGAGTTAGTTGGGCGGTTGAGAGACTACCAAAAAAAGCTGGTGTCAGAGCCTTATTAAATGCAGCGATCGACTTGCCAAGATTATTAATCTGTACAGTAACTGTAACCGAATTTCCTCCAGAGAAATTAGGCGTTCCTGGGAATAACAAATTGACTGCTTGTTGGATGTCGCCTCCAAATTGACCAGCCTTTAATGCAGGTAAAATGGCTGCTATTTGCCCTACTTGCGTTGCCGTAAGCGAAGTTGAAAAGATAGCATTCCCAGAAGGAGTTTGAATTAGCACTAGAGTTGATTGTGAGCCAACTGGCACAGTCGAGGAACCTCCAACGGAAGTTGAACCTGCAAAAGAAGGCAAAGCTGGGCTGAGGCACAGGACTGAAGCAAGCAGTGAACTGAGGATTTTTTTCATAGGATTAAAACTGGGTTAGTTGATTAATGTTGCGATGTACCATCATCAAGACGCACAGGATATGGTGTGATTGTTCCCCAATGCGAATGTAATTTTATCGGCGACCAGTGAAGTTAGCGCCATAGCTGATGCCTAGAATAATCTGAGAACCTGCATCACTGCTGTTAGTTACATCAGAGTAGGTCAAGTTAATGTTGAGAGGCAGAGTGACTTCTGGCAAAAAGCCTAAGCCAAAGTTCAAGCCTTGACCACTCCAAGCGGTACTGATACCCCATTGTTGATCAAGCTGATAGCCCAAGTTAGCAAACACACCAACACCATCGTTAGTGGTCGATTTGCGATAAACACCGCCACCAACACCAACGGTTGCAACTAAGGGCTTAGGATTGACTAGGTTTTGGGGATCGGTTAACTGAGAAAAAGTGGCTGCGCCATAGACTGAAGAGCGAGTACCACCAGCGTCAGAACCATAGTTAGCAAAGTTTGTCCAACCTGCGGCGATCGCAACTTGTTTGTCCGCGTCTTCATAGACAGAGCGGTGTACCTTGAGGTCAAAGGTGCCATTTTCACCAAAGCGGCGAAGACTGTTGATGTTGTATACACCTTCAACTGCAAAAACTTTTCTGGCATCACCCAAGCCTGCGCCTATGGAAATACTGCCATCAACAGTGTCTCTGACGCGACCTGCGGTAGCACCATTTAAGCTGATAAAAACATCACCTGTTTCTAAACCAAAAGCGACTGGTGTACCAGCGTTTAGGGATGGGGTGTAAATACGTCTGATGAATACGTTTTTGGTATTTTCATCAATTGGTTCGATCAATAGTTGGTTGCGGAGAATGTCAGGGGATGTCGATGTGGCTGCTCCCGACTGAGCGATCACCGTGCTGGACTGAGCAATAAGATTTGCATCAGGCTTAGTTGAGATAGAAATGGAAGTGCTGGGCTTAAAAGTGAAAGCAGCGTCAGTAACGCTAGCTGGGCGTTTTTGAAGATCTTTTGCCGAGTGGCTTGCTTTCTTCTGAGCTACTGTTGATTGAGCCGAAACTTCTTGATTAGTACCACTGAAACCAACTGCGATTCCAGTCAGTGCTAACAATACTTTGCTTACACTAGAAAGTTGTTTTAACATTTGCTGTATTCCTCACCCACAAGCTAACTTTGCTGTAATTTACAAAACTATACATTGTTTGCTTTGAGATTTAAAACTCTAGCAGTACAGTTTCCAATTATTTCAATATATCCTATTTTTAAATTTTTAATGATTGAATTGTGGCAATAAATAATTTAGATACCAAGAATTTTCTTGTCAAGCCGATGATCCAGTTACACCTAACAAAGAAATGGCTTAGCTATTTCTTTGTTTAAAAAACTATATGGGGTTTGGTTTTCAATTTACAAGAGTGTAGTCAAAGTGTTTGTAAATCGGTATTAGATTGAGGTAATGCAACAAATTAAGCCTCTAAAAATCAAGCTAAATCGCGCTCTAAGATCTCATCCGCAAATGATTCCTAGGGGCAGCAATCTGTTAGTTGCGGTTTCAGGTGGACAGGATTCCTTGTGTTTAGCAAGTCTGTTATTAGGGCAACGAGATAAGCTTAACCTCAAGTTAACGATCGCCCATTGTGACCATCGCTGGCGTAAGGACTCGCAAGCTAATGCCGAATATGTGGCGGAGTTGGCTCAAAATTGGCAGTTAAATTTTAGTCTGCGAACCGCAGAAGTGCCTCTGCTCAATGAGTCTGACGCGAGAAAATGGCGCTATGCAATGTTGATTAAGATGGCGGAAATATGTGGATGCGATCGCATTGTCACGGGGCATACTCGCAGCGATCGCGTGGAAACTTTGTTATATAACTTGACACGGGGCAGTGGTGCGGATGGTTTGGCGGCGCTGCATTGGATGCGATCGCTAACCCCAGAAATTAAGTTAGTCCGTCCCTTGCTTGATGTTAGTCGTCAAGAGACGGCTGCTTTTTGTCGTGAAAATCAAGTTAAAGTTTGGGAAGACAACACCAATCAAGATTTAAATTATCAACGCAATCGTTTGCGCTTGGAGGTAATTCCTTATTTAGAAAATCATTTCAATCCTCAATTAGAAACGGCGATCGCCCAAACTGCTGATCTGTTGTATGAAGATGTAATTTATTTGGAAACACAAGCTAGTCGGTTTTTTGAAGATAGTAGTTTTGTGGTTTGGTGTAATCAATTGCCGCGTTTACATCGAAAAAAATTGCAGGAGTATCCCTTAGCTTTGCAAAGAAGAATTGTCAGGCAATTTCTATCAAAATATTTATTACATCAAGTTAGTTTTTTTGATATTGAAAAGTTTCTTAGTTTACTTACTGCTCAAAATAGATCGCAGTGTTCGCCATTTACAGGCAATGTGATTGCGGCTGTTGACCATCCTTGGATTGTTTTACATATTCATTAAGTAACGCATAATGCCGCCGAGGGCGGCACTATGCTTTTATTTGCCGCCGAGGGCGATCAAAGCTAAAAAGCTACCGCTATTCCAGAGGCAGTGCAGCAACATCGAAGCCAATAAATTTTGCGATCGCCAATAAATAAAACCTAAAACTATCCCCAGAGTCGTTAAGGGAATAATGTCAGCCACATTGAGATGGGCGATCGCAAATACAAATCCACTAATGGCGATCGCGCCCCATGCTGGTAAAAATTTGGTTAGCGATGGTAATAAAAATCCTCTAAATAAATATTCTTCAAAAAATGGCGCGGCGATCGCAAGGGTTGTCCACAGCAAGAATTTTGGCAAATTATTTTGACTATCAACCAAGATTGGTAACAAAGGATTGCCGCCGCCCTGACCTTGTAGAAACTTTTGACTAATCACCGAAACTATTAAAACTAAAGGAACTGCCGCAAAGTAGCCGCCAAATCCCCAGACTAGCCATGAGGGTGGCAGAAATTTAAAGTGAAACCAGCGATCGGGTAAGGGTTGATAGGGAGCAAGGCTAATTTGTAAAATCGGCAGCATCGGCATTACGGACACAACGTAAGGAATCAAGACCAGTAAGGACTGCACGGTAAAATCTTCGTTAGCTCGTGGTTGAATACCTAGTAACTCGAAAATGAGGGGTAAGACAAACTGGGTGATCAAGCAAAAGGTGGTAAACCATAGCACCATTACTTCCCAAGTGAGTGCCAAACCCCAAGGGACTTGCCATTTTATTGGTTGGGGATCAGTGTCATTTGTGGAAAATGGCGAGGAACCGCGAAAAAATATCCACTGGATCAATAAGCCTAGCCAGACAAGGATGCCGATGCTGCCGCCTAGCAGAGGGATCGAGTTAACAATCACTAATCGATTAATTGCCGAATTTGCTTCTATTTGTGATTGAGCCGCTAGTTCAGGGATTTTTTCGCTTCTTTGTTGGGCTTGGTAGAGTTTTTTTAAGGCAAATTGGCGATACCAGCCGTCAAGGGTACGCCGAATTTGTGGCTCCGCATTGGGAAATAGCATGGTTGGCTCTGACCATAGCCCTGTGAGGATTTGGGCGGTCAGTCCGTTGGTGGTTATGGAGCTATCTTCAGAGGTGATTAATTCTTGCCAAGTGGCGATCGCTCCTTGAATATCACCAGTCCGCACCTGCAATAAGCCAGTCCTTGTGGTGATTTCACCGATATTGCTTTGTTTTTTTTGTTTTAACTTTGATAATATCTGCAAGTCATTTTGAGAATTGCTGGTTTCCGAATCTGTCGATAGGCGATCAATGTAAGCCAGCGAAGATTTATTGGTTTTGAGAACTTCTCGATAGCTATTTAGTGCTTGCAGGTAAATTTCTTGACTTTGACCATCGCCGACTAAGGCTTGTAATAGCTCTTCGACAGACTTGTCGGCGTTGGATTCTGAAGTTTGGGTCGCCTGCAAAATGAGATCAGTTTGCAATAAATCTAACTTGGTTTGTTCCTGTGGTTTATTCCAGCTTGCCTGTAATGAAAAGACGATAAATAGGATTGAAAATAGACTCAGAATGCTTAGTAGTATTGATTTAGCATTCCAAGTTTTTTCATTTACAGGCTGAGAATCCATGGGATAACGTTTTAAGGTGATTTGCTGGTGATCCTATCACTGTGGGCTTGTAAACCGCAAACCGACAATCCCTACCATAATCAAGCCGATACAAACAAATCGGGCTGGGTCGCGCGATTCGCCGAGAAATACTGAACCAACGATCGCGGTGCCGACAACTCCGATCCCTGTCCAAACTGCATAGCCTGTTCCCGCAGGTAAAGTTTTTAAGGATTGAGCTAGCAGAATAAAGCTAGTGGTTAGGGCGGCAAGGGTAAGCAAGCTCGGTAATGGTTTAGTGAAGCCTTGGGTATATTTCAAGCTGCTTGCCCAGACGACTTCTAGTAGCCCTGCAATAATTAAATTAATCCAGTCCATAATTTTATTTTTCTTTCTGTAACCAAAATATAAGGGGCGGCGCGAAGCGCTGCCCCTTATATTTTGATCATAGGCGCAACGCGCCTCTCTATCTCTGGTTCCGTAATGACAACGAGCTTGCCACCACACTCACGGAACTGAGCGCCATTGCTAAACCTGCGATCGTCGGATTTAGGGAAATACCAAAATTTGGATAAAGAACCCCTGCGGCGACGGGAATAGCGAGGGTGTTATAGGCAAACGCCCAGAATAAATTTTGACGAATTTTGTTGAAGGTAGCGCGGCTTAATTGAATAGCAGGAACCACATCGCTGATGTCATGGCGCATCAACACAATATCGGCGGTTTCGATCGCCACATCAGTTCCCGAACTAAGGGCAATACCGACATTGGCGCTTGCCAAGGCGGGCGCATCATTCACGCCATCACCGACCATTGCCACGACTTGACCTGCATTGATTAATTTAGCGATCGCCTCGGCTTTGCCTTCGGGTTTAATTTCGGCAATCACTCTTTCTGATGGCAGTCCTAACTGATTGGCGATCGCCACGGCTGTTTCTTGACGATCGCCTGTCAGCATCCACACCTGTAGCCCCATATCTATAATTTGGCGAATCACTGCGGGGGCTTGGGGCTTGAGGCGATCGCGCAGGGTGATAATTCCTGCTAAATTTGGGTTCTGATCAGCATTGGCGATTGCCACAAAAACTGGAGTTTTGCCATATTGGGCTAACTGTTGCGATCGCTCCAGCATTTCTTCAGAAATTTCCACATGACGCTCCTGTAACCAAGTGCAATTACCGACTAAAACGGTTTCGCCTGTGGACATGACTGACTCCACTCCACAGCCTGCGACAACTTGCGATGAGTGTGTGGGTAGGAGTGCAATATTTAGTTCGGCGGCTTTGGCGATCGCGGCAGCTCCGAGGATATGATTTGCGCCCACTTCAGCACTAGCGGCTAGTTGTAAAATTTTCAAGGCAGAAGCGGGAATTTCGCGCACCACGCTTTTAAATGTGGTCTGCTCGATTAGTTTGCGTCCAAAAATGATTAGGTCATTGGTGATCACATCGGTAACTTCGGCTTTACCTGTGGTTAAAGTCCCTGTTTTATCAAAAACTATTGCTGATAGTTGGTCAATTTTTTCTAGACTTGCCCCACCCTTAATTAAAATTCCTCTTTCAGCACCAAGCCCTGTGCCAACCATGATCGCTGTGGGAGTCGCTAAGCCCAGCGCACAAGGACAAGCCACAACGAGAACCGCGATCGCCAATCGCAAACTAAATACAATTTCAGCATGGAGCAGTGCATACCAAATTAAAAATGTGGCAGCAGCGATCGCCATGACCGAGTAAGCAAAATATCCTGCCACGCGATCGGCTAGATTTTGAATGGGGGCTTTGCTCGCCTGTGCCGACTCCACTAGCGCCACGATTCTCGCTAGAGTTGTTTCTGCACCTGTTTGTAAAACCTTGACGGTGAGCGCTCCTGTCAAATTTAGGGTTGCGCCTGTGACGGTCGCGCCAACTTGCTTGACCACAGGGCTAGATTCGCCCGTGAGCATGGACTCATCCACACTAGAGTTACCGCCAATCACTTCACCATCAACGGGAATCTTTTCGCCCGACCACACCACAATGCGATCGCCCACTTGTAAATCTTCTACAGCGATCGGTACTTGCAGATCGCCGTCAGCGCTGCTGACTAACATGCGGGCGCGATCTGGCTGCAAATTTATCAATGTGCGAATTGCTTGGGAAGCCTTTCCCTTGGCGCGTTCTAGCAAAGCTTGACCTAGCAGTACAAAGCCCAATAACATCACAGGCTCTTCAAAAAAGCACTGCCAATTTAGCTGTGGGACAAATAGAGCAACGCTGCTAGCCAAATATGCCGAAATTGTGCCTAATCCCACCAGTGAGTTCATATTCGGGGCGCGATACCAGAGAGATTTCAAGCCATCCCACCAAATTGGGCGACCAATCCAGCCAAGGGCGATCGTGGAGACTAGCCAATGGGCATACATATTGCCAACCAAAGGCAGGTCGGTGATCCCAATTAAGCTCAAATGCCCAATGATCGCCAGAATCACCAAAAAAGCAGGAATGGCAATTTCCCGTGTCAATCCGAACCAAGAAGGATGAGTTACATTTTCTGGCGCATTTTTCTTAGAGACTTGCTTAGTTTTATCAATTAATTCTGCTGTAAAGCCTGCTTTGGCGATCGCCTCCAGTAGTTGTGGCGCTAAACTCTCCGCATACACCTCCTCATAGATCACAGTCGCCCTCTCGGTCAACAAGTTGACACTTGCCGCTTTGACCCCTTCGCAAGCAAGTAAACGCTTTTCCACCGTGGCGACACAGCCAGCACATTTCATGCCAGAGATTCCCAAAGATAGGCTACTGGGCTGGCGGTTAGATTGGGCGATCGATTGAGAAACTATCACAAGCTTGAATCCGAAACTTACTAAAACTTTTATGAATTGAAAACCAAACACATATTGGATTTTTAAACAAAGGAATGGCGGAGCCATTCCTTTGTTTAGCACCAATCAGAGATTAATTAGTGCGCCGCACTAATTAATCTCTGGGTTGAGTAAATCCTGAATTTTGATGACGCGGCGCAGCCGCGTCATCAAAATTGGGTTCCTTATTTTATGGCGAAGTCCTAATCGGCTAGTACTAAAAGCTGATAGCCACAAAGCAGTTCATAGAGTTAGCATATACGCAAACTAAGTTTGATTGATTTTGTATTTGTTCGTAGTGCAACTGCTGTTTTAAATTTGCAGCATTAAAATCTGCGAGTAGAATGCTAATAAGTAGCTCGGCATAAGTAAACTAAAAACCAAAAAAGTTGTTCCGCCCGCGAAGCGGGCGGAACAACTTCTAGATTTAGGTTTCCATTAAGCTTAATTATTTTAATTGGATGTGGCATTTCCCAGTTTAGGAAAGCAAGTGCGATCGCTATCACTTAGGTATGGTAATCATCCAGTTAGATTCAATAAATAACTTTTTGAATGGCTCTTTTAGATTTGACAAAACGGTTCCAGATTTTTTGACCCAGATTTTTTGACCCAGATTTTTTGACAATGAGTTAACTAATGTCCATTTCTGACAGCGAGTTTTCTATCTATTTTTGGGGCGTGCGCGGGAGCATAGCGACACCAGGAGCAGACACAGTGCGCTACGGTGGTAACACTCCATGTGTAGAGATGCGTTGTCAAGGAGAGCGGCTCATTTTTGATGGCGGCACAGGACTGAGGGTATTAGGGCAGTATTTGCTCAAGCAAATGCCTGTCAAGGCAAATATTTTCTTTACCCATAGTCATTGGGATCATGTGCAGGGATTTCCTTTTTTTACGCCAGCATTTGTCAAAGGCAACCTGTTTAAGATTTATGGCAAGGTTGCGCCGACGGGGCAAACCATGCAAGAGCGCCTAGAAGAACAGATGCATAATCCCAATTTTCCTGTGCCGCTAAGAATAATGGCTTCTTGTTTAGAGTTTTTTGATGTGGAAGTGCCGAGTATCATCGATCTAGGATGTGGGGTGACTGTGGAGGCAGGGATGCTCAATCATCCAGGGGAGGCAACGGGATATCGAGTTACCTGCGGTGATCGCGTTGCGGTATATGCCACTGATACTGAACATTTTAGCGATCGCCTTGATGAAAGCTTAATTCATCTAGCTCGCAACGCCGATGTATTAATTATGGATGCCACTTATTCTGATGAAGAATATTGGTCAGCTAAATCGCCAAAGGTGGGCTGGGGGCATTCCACTTGGCAAGAAGCCGTGAAGGTAGCCCAAGCCGCTAATGTCAAAACTCTGGTGATTTTTCACCACGA
Organism: Oscillatoriales cyanobacterium CG2_30_44_21; assembly: GCA_001873375.1. Lineage (GTDB taxonomy): Bacteria > Cyanobacteriota > Cyanobacteriia > Pseudanabaenales > Pseudanabaenaceae > Pseudanabaena. The sequence goes on along the minus strand of MNZA01000048.1, from coordinate 7,418 downwards.
TCCTCTGCACAGCGATGAGCAACTCGATGAAGTTGGGCGATTGGCTAAGGCACAGTTTGCGGGAGCGGAAATGGCGAGGGAGGGAATGTGTATTTCTATTCCCATTCGTGCTGATGCGAAGCCTCTGGTAATGGTTTAGAGCTTTCCAATTTTTTATGGGTTTGGGTTTAAACGCAAAGCGCTGTATAGCCTATTGAGGGATCTAGAGAAATTTTTGAAGGCGGCGCGGAGCGCCGCCTTCAAAAATTTCTCTGGGTTTTAAGTCAGCGCAAAGCGCTGTAATCTTAGATTTATTAATGATTTTTAACAATCCCCTCTACCTATGAAACGCCTTACCCTGCTTGGCTCGACTGGTTCGATCGGTACACAGACCCTAGATATCGTTGCCGAATATCCTGAACAATTTCAAGTTGTGGGGATGACGGCGGGGGGGAATATTGATCTATTTGCCCAGCAAATTCGTCAGTTTCGTCCAGAGATTGTGGCGATCGCTAATCAAAATAAACTAACTACTCTTCAAGAGGCGATCGCTGATCTTGAGGCTCAGCCAATTGTGTTGGCAGGTGCGGCAGCGCTGGAAACTGTGGCGGGCTATGGCGACTCGGAAGTGGTGGTGACAGGGATTGTGGGCTGTGCGGGAATGTTGCCCACCATCGCCGCCATTAAAGCGGGCAAAAATATTGCCCTTGCCAATAAAGAAACTTTAATCGCAGGGGGCGAAGTGGTTGTGCCACTGGTTAAAAAATATGGCGTGAAGCTACTGCCAGCCGACTCTGAACATTCAGCAATTTTTCAATGTTTGCAAGGCGTTCCCGATCGCGGATTGCGGCGGATTATTCTTACCGCTTCGGGAGGCGCTTTTCGCGATCGCCCCACCGAGGAACTTGTTACTGTCACCGTTGCTGATGCTCTCAAACATCCTAATTGGGCGATGGGTAAAAAAATTACGATTGACTCGGCAACCCTGATGAATAAGGGCTTGGAAGTAATTGAAGCGCATTATTTATTTGGGGTTGACTATGACCAAATTGAGATCGTGATCCATCCGCAAAGTATTGTGCATTCTCTAATCGAGCTAGAAGATACTTCGGTACTAGCCCAGCTTGGGCTTCCTGATATGCGTTTGCCCTTGCTTTATGCCCTGTCTTATCCAGAGCGAGTTCCCACCCAATGGGAACGTCTGGATCTTGTTAAGTGCGGTACTTTGACCTTTCGCGCTCCCGATCACCAAAAATATCCCTGCATGGATCTCGCCTATGCCGCAGGGCGGGCAGGGGGAACCATGCCTGCGGTGCTGAATGCTGCCAATGAACAGGTGGTGGAATTGTTTTTACAAGAAAAAATTAGTTATATGCAGATTGCTGACCTAATCAAATATGTATGCGATCGCCATAGTCATGTTAGTAAGCCAGAACTCGAAGATATTCTGGAAGCCGATCAATGGGCGCGGCAGGCTGTGATTGAGCAAGTCATGCTCAAGGTTTAAAAAATTTTAACTGCCTAAAGTGGCGGCGCATCGCGCCGCCATTTTAGGCAAGAGATATGTACGATTTTTGGCGATCGCCAAAAATCGTGGTTAAAATAGCATCACCAAATTAGATCAGCCGCCCAAACCGTGAAACTCCTCCAGATTTTTCAGGTACTGCCATTTTTTGATCGCACTGTCGATAAGTGGGCAACCGAAGCGCGTCTTTTGCGATGGCTGACTTTTTTATGGCTATTTGCAGGACTAGCCATTTTATTTTCGGCATCCTATCCTGTTGCCGATTTAGCATTTAAGGACGGCACGCTTTATTTTAAGTACCAACTCGCTTGGTCGGTGATTGGATTACTAATTTTTAATGTGTTGGTGCATTTGCCATTGCGGGCTTTGCTCAAAACCAGTCCCATATTTTTGTTCATTATTCTCGCTCTGCTTTACGCAACCCATATCCCTGGATTGGGAACTACTCGCAATGATGCGACTCGTTGGCTATCTCTTGGTTCTAGTTCTTTTTTGTTACAGCCATCGGAGTTGATCAAACCATTTTTAATTTTGCAAGCGGCGCAACTTTTTGGTAATTGGAATCGCACTCCTTGGAAGGTGCGGGTTGGTTGGCTGTTGGTGTTCATGCTGGTTTTGGGCGGTATTTTGATGCAGCCCAGCTTGAGCGTGACCGCACTTTGTGGGATTACACTTTGGTTAATTGCCCTTGGCGCAGGACTGCCCACGATTCAATTATTAGGCACGGCATCTTTAGGCGCTATGGTGGCGATCGCCAGTGTTAGCTTTCGGGAATATCAACGCCGTCGCATCATGTCGTTCTTAGATCCTTGGCAAGATCAAGCAGGAGATGGCTATCAGCTAGTGCAGAGTTTGATGGCGATCGGTTCAGGGGGAATTTGGGGAACTGGATTTGGGTTATCGCAACAGAAACTATTTTTGCCAATTCAGTACACTGACTTTATTTTTGCGGTCTTTGCTGAAGAGTTCGGCTTGTTTGGTGGTATCTGCTTGCTGCTGCTGGTTTTGATTTACGGCACGATTGGGTTAGCTGTGACTTACAAGTGCAAAGATCCTGTAACTCGCTTGGTTGCCCTCGGTTCAACATCTTTGATTGTGGTACAAGCACTTCTGAATGTGGGCGTGGCGACAGGGGTTTTGCCAACTACTGGGTTACCTTTTCCCTTTCTCAGTTATGGCGGTAGTTCGACCATATCTTGTTTGTTTATTGCGGGGCTATTAATCCGTGCGGCGCGGGAGATGGCGACTGCGGATGTGGTGATTCCGTTTGCGCGTAGCGATCGCCAAAACCCTAAAAATAAGCGTCCCGAAAAAAGCGAAACTGCAAGACGGCGATCGCATACAGTAAGTTAAGAAAGGAATGACGGCGCTTTGCGCCGTCATTCCTCATATAAATTTGGGAAATGCCACTTTAACTGATGTCTGAACTCGATCTAAACTCGCCTTCCGGTTACTTAGTCCTGTTGCGAAACCGTCAATTTCTCGCACTGTGGCTTGCTCAAATATTGGCTCAACTTGTAGACAAAGTTGTGTTGATTCTTTTGATTGCTTTAGCTGTTGCCGATGGAGGAGAAGATCTCAATACTCGCGAGTCGTCGATTATGATTGCGATGACTTTGCCCGCGATATTTTTAGGCTCGATCGCAGGCATCTTTGTGGACTGGCATCCCAAGCGGGCAGTTTTGATTTTATGTAATTTTTTACGGGCAGCTTGCTTATTTGCAATTCCCTTAGCCCCACGCTCCTTCCCAGTACTGCTGCTGATTACATTTATTATTTCCACTTTTACCAATGTGTTTGCGCCCGCCGAACAATCGGCGATCGCCCTTGTTGTGCCTAAAAGCGATCTCTTACCTGCCAATGCCTTATTTACGATTACGGAAGTGGGATCTCTAATTGTGGGATTTGCGATCGGCGCACCCATACTTGCCTTGACGCTGGGGCTATTGCCCCAAGCAACCGCCTTTAGTCGAGAAGTGTTATTGGGAAGCCTGTATCTAATTTCGGGCTTGTTGCTATTGGCTCTTCCCAAAGATGAAATCATTCATCCCAAAAAAGTTGGCTCAGGTATCTGGTCAGATCTCCGTGATGCTTTTCAATATGTACGACACAATCACTTGATCGGTGGGGCGATGATCCAGCTAACTTTGCTGTACGCAGTTTTAGGAGCCATGCAAAAATTATCAATTAACCTTGCCGAAGTTGTCACAGGTAATCGAGAAGAGTTTGGATCTTTTGTGGCTTCGGTGGGTGTGGGTTTAGCGATTAGCGCATTATTATTAGGCAAATTTGGCAAGAAGTTTGCCCATCGTCCGTTGCCGCTTTTAGGATTTATGGGAATGTCCTTCGGCTTGCTACTCTATGCTTTTGTGACAGACCTTTGGCTCGCTTGGGCGATCGGCGCTTTCATCGGTATAAATGGCGGGTTGATCGTTGTACCGATGCGAACGGCGATCCAAGAACATACCCCTGAAAATATGCGCGGCAAAGTATTTGGTTTGCTCAATAATGGCGAAAATATTGCCGCTAGCTTGCCTTTAGCTTTGGTGGCTGTGTCCCTAGATTTCTTAACAGGAATATTTGCGGCACAGGGCGGCGGCAATCAAAAAATTGGTTTTCAAATTGTTTTAGTAGTGTTTAGTTTAATTGTGTTTGCCCTTGGTTCTTGGGCTTGGAGACGAACCAAAAAAGCCTTAGAAGTTGTGCTTTAAAACGACTCTAGTAAAAACCCGAAAAAGTTGATGCGATCGCATCAACTTTTTCGGGTTTCTATATTTAATTGCGCTTAGCTACTTTGCATCATTGCTGCTAACTCACCACGGGCATTAAGTTCCATCACAATGTCACAGCCGCCGACAAACTCGCCATCAATATAAACTTGGGGGAAAGTTGGCCAGCTTGAAAAGTCTTTCAGCCCTTGGCGTAACTCCGCGTCTTCAAGAATATTTGCCGATTCGTAGGGCTGACCGAGAGTATTAAAAACCTGTACGACGGCGGCGGAAAATCCGCACTGAGGTTGCTGGGGAGTACCTTTGATATAGAGCATGATCTTATTGCTACTAATCTGACTTTCAATCTTAGTTTGCAGAATCGGACTGAGCATATTAATTTTTAGACTGGTTATTATTAGATTTTCTATTTCTACTATAGCAATCTTGATTAAACATCATGCTTAGCATTCCACATTGGATAGCTAGACCTAGGCGATCGCAAGCATTCCTCTACCACTTCCGCCACATTGCGCCAAGTTATGTCATCTCGACCAAGCAGTTCGCGCAGATGTACTAAGGTATCTTCCAATTCCAAATTGAACTTTTCAAAAGGCAATGGCGACAAAGCGCGATCAGGATCTTGAGTAACTTTACTCAAAGCTTCTTTGACCATATTGATAATCTGCTGGGTCATTTCCGACTTAACCCTCTGCCTGAGATTTTGTAATCCCTTACGGCTAGTGGCATACATAGGAGGAAGACGATTTAAAACATAAGCCGCCACATCGTCAACATTAATTTTCTGATGAGTGGACTTATCCAGACGTTGTAATCGTCGTTCAATGATTGCTGTGACTAGACTTTCTAAAATATTGCTGTACCGATAGACAGTGCCCGACATATAGGATTCAAAATTCTTGATCTCTGCCGATATTTCTTTTTCGGTACGATTACCCTTGCTGGCATTTGCTAATAAACTCGAATTAGTTTTGCGACGCAATGCATAGCTGCGAGCTAGTAAGGAATTTCGCCTATCTAAATTTACATAACTACCGTTAGCAAGGCTTTGGTAATAGCCTGAATTCATGGTGTCTCGAACGATTTCAGGTACGTCTTTCCACTTGAGATACTCTTTGCCAAATAACTTCCGCAACTTGGCAAGCGATCGCGCTTGACTAATCAACTCATGGGCAGGGATTGGATCAGTTTGCCTCAGTACATCGCTTTGAGTAGTCAAAAACCCATTACGCACAGTTTTGACGATCGCCGCTCCCATCTCTTGCGCTGCTTTTTTGCGCTGCTGCACCCAACCCCGCTGGGTCGTTGCATACATCGGGGGCAATCGATTAAGCGTGTAAGCGATTACTTCACTGAGATCAACTCGCTTTTTGACATCGGCTCCCAGCTTTTTATATTGAGACTCCGCCTCTTCGATTACTAATTCTTCAAGCGCATTTCTACAGCTGCTCATATAAAAACCTTCTGTTTTGAGAAGTAGAGGTGCTGAGCGACAGATTACAGCGCTTTGCGCTTAATCAAAATTTCTCTGTACTACTTAAAGTAATTAAATTTTGATAGCGCTGCAAAATAGCACCATCAAAATTTTAATTACTTATCTTACGATGCAACCTTTATAGAGTCTATTAAGGCTTTGAGTAGTACAGAAATATTTTTGAAAGCAGCGCTTTCAAAAATATTTCTGGGTTTTGATTAAACGCAAAGCGCTGTATAACTTTGAATAAGGCTCTAATTAATAGCATAAAAGCAAATTACAGTAGTTGAGTAAAAGTTTATACCAGCAATTTCTATTAAGGCGTTAACTTTAAGGTTTTTATAGCAAGTCAAAGAAATTAAGGCGGCGGCGCGAAGCTCCGCCGCCTTAATTTCTTTGACGGGTTTGTTTATTAAAAATCATTGATAGAGGTCTCAGGAACTGTTGTTCTCGACAAACCCGCGATCGCCCGCAGATTTTGACAACGAACCAACTCTGTAAACTCAGGACTATTGCGCCCTGATAACCTTGCTGCACTAGGGATCGCTTCCAATAATGCTTTTGCCGCCTCAGTTTCACGGTAGCCCCGTCTTTGAGCAACCGCGATCGCCTCTTGATCAGCCGCTAACTTGACCTGTGCGCTTTTGTTTGCTCGCAAGACCTGATTAACGCCCACTGTCCCCAATAAAAAGGCGATCGCGATACCCGTGACATCGCCTTGCAAGCCTTCCACAATTCCGCCGAGCAGCGCCATAGCAGCCACGCCTTGATAGACCCCCACTTGCAGCCACTTAGTTTGCTCTCTCCAACTAATCTCATGGAGTAAAAGCAGATCTCGCTCAGCCTCAGATATTTGTCGCCACAACCGAAAATTTATATTTACTTGCGTACCTTTCTGCCAAGGTAAAATTTCAGAGCTAGAAATTAGTTCGATCTGTTCAGGCTTGGATTTAATTGCGGTGTGCATTCTCCAAGAGGCAGTTAGGAGATCGCGCAAACGCACAATTTCTTCGTTAATATTCATAAGTAAGATTTATCCTCTCGTCAACAGTGCAACCATGAGCAATAACCTAACCATCAACGATGCTGAGCGAATCTTATGGGAACTTAGTGATTTAGACAGTGAGACTGCAACCTCAGAGCAACGCCAGCAAATTTGCATAGCTCTAAACTATTTAACTAATCTGGCTGATTATCACATTTTTGGGGTCTGTGCTGACACCCTTGCCGATGCTATGTCAGCTTTACAAAAATATACAAGCCATTTTCACTATCAGCTTCCTGAAGCTGACTTACCAATAATTAATGATGGCGTGTATCTCAAGTACAATCCGCGCCGCCTTCGTTACCACTGCGACAACTACAAAGGCAACTATCGCGGGGTGCTGTTATCTTTTCATACAGACTTTGCCGATGGTTACAGCGGTACACATGGTCATTTCCCCCTAAATCTCTTGGCTCAATAGGTGTTTCGGGGAGGTGAGTCAAAAGAAGAAATTGGTAATATTGTATGGAAATCTATAAGCGATGATCGCTATGCTGAGCATAAACTTAACACATTTAATCGATGACGCAAAATGCTACGAAACAGTGCGTCAAATGAGATGGATAACAGGAGTTTGCTGTCCAAAATGTAAAGGCTCAGAGGTAATAAAGCGAGGGAAAGATGAAACACAATCCGCTCGCCAGCGATACCAGTGTAAAACTTGCA
>MNZA01000144.1 GCA_001873375.1 Oscillatoriales cyanobacterium CG2_30_44_21 | reverse complement strand
CTTCGCGCCGCCACTCATCTTATGGTTTTTTAATCGCGGCTACGCTGAGATTTATCTTATGGTTTTTTATCGCGGCGGAGCCGCGATTCATATAATTTTTCTGAGATTTAGTTAGGTGCAAAGCGCTATAACGAAAATTGCTATAGAATTGGATTTTTAAAGGAGCGATCGCCTTATGTCAGTAAAAAAGCAATTTGGTAGTTTTGACGAATTATTAGAAAGTTCACATTTGCCTGTACTTGTAGATTTTTATGCCCCTTGGTGTGGACCTTGCCAACTCATGACAGGGATTTTGGATAAAGTCAGCGAAACGATGAAGGACAAAGTACAGATTGTGAAGATCAACACCGATAATTATCCTGACCTTGCTTCGCAGTACAAGGTATATGCGTTACCAACATTGGTTTTGTTTAAAGATGGCGAGCCTGTCGATCGCGTTGAGGGAGTGATTCAGGCGGATAAATTGTGCGATCGCCTATCTGCTTACGCATAGTCACAGCGAAAGATGCTAACTAAAAGCGCGGTGAAGCCGCGCTTTTAGTTAGACAAGACAGTCGTTTAATTGGGCGATTAGTTCATCGCGTTGCAAATTGCGCCCGATGATTACTAACTGCGTATCAATAGGTTTGGCGCGATCGTCAACTTTTAGTTCATAACGCTTGCCGCTAAGCTGAAAAACATAGCGGTTGTCAATCGTGGCAAATCGCAAGATCCCCTTAGCCCTAAAAACATTGATCGGAAGTTTTTTGTCTAGGAAATTTTGGAATTTGTCCAAGTCAAAGGCGTGATCGCTTTGGAATGAAATAGAAATGAAACCGTCATTTTCGAGGTGGTCAGAGTGGTGATGATGATCGTCATGATTGTGTCCGCAATGCTCGTCATGGATATGTTCGTGATCGTGATGCTGGTGATCAGACTTTGGGGATGGGGCGATCGCGGACTGGTCAATATTAATATCTAAGATCAAAGGCAAAGGTACAACGCCAAGATGCGATCGCAAAATCCTTGCCTTAGTTTTGACACCGTTGACATAGGTTTCTAGTTCTTGCAGTTTCTCTTCGGAAACCAAATCAGTTTTGTTCAAAATAATGATGTCGCCGTACATAATTTGAGCAAAAGCGGCTTCACTATCAAAATGATCGCTACTAAAAGCCTCCGCATCAACTACCGTCAAAATCGAATCGAGGCGGGTTAAATGCTGTAACTCAGTTCCCAAAAAAGTGAGTGCGATCGGTAACGGATCAGCAACTCCTGTCGTCTCAACGATCATGTAATCAATGCGATCGCCTCTTTCTAGCACACTGTAAACCGCATCGACTAAACCATCATTAATAGTGCAGCAAATACAGCCATTGCTCAGCTCCATCATGTTTTCATCGATAGAAACTAGCAACTGACTATCAATATTTATGTCTCCAAATTCATTTACAAGAACTGCAACCTTGAGATCTTGTTGATTTTGTAAAATGTGGTTTAGTAAGGTAGTCTTACCACTGCCCAAAAAGCCTGTGATGATCGTCACGGGCATACCCCGTTTAGGTATGTCTACTTCTGGTTTAATAACTCGATCAGAACTAATCTTAGAGCTAGTCATTGACTGTACGCCAAAATAATTTTGATAATCATTCTATACCAAAACCCACCAGAGACTCGCG
>MNZA01000039.1:3285-12888 GCA_001873375.1 Oscillatoriales cyanobacterium CG2_30_44_21 | reverse complement strand
CCTACTAAAGAGAGTTTCTAAACCTTCTTGATCTTGAGAGATTCCAAATAGGCTTTAGGATTTTCAGGATCGAACTTCACGCCATCGAAGAAAGTCTCAATACCACGAGAAGTACTCTTAGGAATGTCAGCCTCCTTACCGATCGCCTTAGCCGCTTCTTTCCACAGATCCTCACGATTCACCTTATCGACCAGTGCCTTTGTATCCGTGGCGGCATCGATATATCCCCATCGGATATCTTCAGTCAGGAACCATAGATCATGACTCTTGAAGGGATAGGAAGCAGCATCTTTCCAGAACTTCATTGATAGATCGAGATTGTCAAGGGTGCGTCCATCGCCGTAGTCAACCTTGCCTTGCTGCCTGCCTAAAATCTCTGCCGCAGGGACTTTAAGCCATTTGTCAGCGCCAACAATTTTACACATTTCTTCTTTATTAGCAGGATCTTCACACCATACTTGAGCTTCCAAAACGCCCTTGAGTAATGCCATTGCCGCTTTAGGATTCTTATCAACCCAATCAGCACGCATGGAAAATGCTTTTTCAGGGTGATCTTTCCATAGTTCCCCAGTGATTAAAGCACTGTAACCAGACTGCTGTTCAACAAGACGTGCATTCCAAGGTTCGCCAACGCAGAAAGCCTGCATATTGCCAGCCTTCATGTTTGCCACCATTTGGGCGGGCGGCACAACAATCGTGGCAACATCCTTGTCAGGGTCAACACCATTAGCAGCTAACCAGTAGCGCATCCACAGGTCATGGGTTCCGCCAGGAAAAGTCACAGCGCATTTGAGATCCTTACCGCTTGATTTAATCTTGGCAAAAGTTTCTTTTAAAACATCACTCTTCAGGGCAATCTTGGCATCTTTGAAATCATTGGCGATCGAGATTGCCTGTCCGTTGGTGTTCAATCTCGCCAAGATATACATCGGCACTTTATTCCCGTTGGTAATTTTACCTTCAGCGATTAAGTAAGACATGGGCGTGAGAATATGTGCGCCATCGATACCACCTGAATTGGAACCAAGCACAATATTGTCGCGAGTAGTTCCCCATGATGCTTGCTTGAGAACTTCCACTTCGGTCATGCCGTATTTGGCAAAGTAACCTTTTTCTTGAGCCACAATCAGGGGAGAAGCATCAGTAAGGGCGATAAATCCTAGTTTTGCCTTGGTGGTTTCTGGAGCGTCTGCCGCATTAACAGGGGCGGCGGCGGTTGTGGCAACAGGAGTTGTGGCTGTAGTCGGTGTTTCGCTACTACAGGCATTGAGAGCGATCGCGCCAACTGTAGAGAGTCCAGCAGTGGTTAAAAATTTACGGCGAGAGAACATACCCATGTTTAATTTCCTAATTTCTTGCTTTGTTTTTGTGTTTTAAATATTTTTTCTCTAGCAGAATGCTAAGAAGAATTTAATTAGCCAACGGCAACTAATTCGGCGGAGTTAGGTATTGCTGCGCCACTCTGTTTAGGAACTGCACCGAAGCGATCGACCAGCAATTTGCCGACTACTTCGTACAAGTCCTCACAGGGAACCTTCTCCATCACACAAGTGCCAAGGTGAGCATCTTTGCCCACCGTGCCACCCATATAGATGTCCACGCCATCAACAACTTTGCCTTCCTTACGCGCCTTACAGCCCGTAAAGCCAATGTCGGCAACCTGTGGCTGGGCGCAGGAATTGGGACAACCACTCCAATGAATCCGTACTACTTGCGGCAAGTCGTAGGCGGCGCTGAGTTGCTTGGTGAGAGCGAGGGAGCGATTTTTGGTTTCCACGATCGCCACAGGACAGAACTGGTTGCCCGTGCAGGATACCAACCCACGCATCAGGTTGTCAGGGCATGCGGGGAACTTATCTAATAAAGGTTCTCGGAGCAGTTCAGGAACTAAGGCATCGGGAACATTAGTAATGATTAGATTCTGCTCAACGGTGAGGCGCATATCGCCATTGCCATACTTGTCAGCAAGGCGGGCAAACTCATACATATCAGGGGCGTACATTCTACCCACAGGGATTTGTAACCCCACATAGTTCAAGCCTGCTTGCTTCTGCGGATGCACACCGATGTGATCGCGCTTTTCCCATTCGATTTCATCCTTAGCGGCGGCGATCGCTAGGGATTTACCCATTTGCTTTTCCACTTCAGCGCGAAACTTCTCAATACCCCATTCATCAATGAGATACATTAGCCTTGACTTTTGGCGATTTTCGCGTAATCCATGATCGCGAAACACGATTAATAATGCTTCGCAAAGGGCAACCACATCTTCAGGCGCAACCCAAACATTTAAGGGTACAGCCGCCGCAATTCTCTTGGATGAAAAGAAGCCACCAACGAGAACATTAAACCCAAAGGTTTCTTTGCTCTCTTCCTTAAAGGCTGGCACAAAAGCAAGATCATTGATTTCGGCATGGGTGGAATTATCGCGACAACCTGCGATCGCAATGTTAAATTTGCGCGGTAAATTCGTAAAAGCTGGATTACCTTCGCCATTATTGGTGATCAGATTTTGAACTTGAATCGCTAGTTCACGGGTGTCGTATAGCTCATTGGCATCAATCCCTGCCACAGGTGAACCCGTGATATTGCGAACGTTGTCCATCGCTGACTGTACGCTAGTTAAGCCGACAGCGCGAAACTTCTCAAACATTTCTGGCACATCTTCAATGGGAAAGCTGCGAATCTGAATATTTTGACGGGTAGTAATATCCGCTACACCATGTTCAGCGCATTTCTCAACTACCGATGCGAGAACGCGCATCTGATCGCTAGTGAGCAATCCATTGGGAATTCGCATTCTCACCATGAAGCGACCAGGGGTACTTTTGCGAAAGAATACTCCCAACCATTTTAAGCGGTGCTGCAAATCGTCATCAGCGATCGCTTCCCAACCAATTTCCGCAAAGCGCTCAATTTCGGCTTTAACTGCCAAACCGTCTTTTTCAGCCTTGAGGGTTTCAATTTTGTTTGCCATGTTGTTTATCCTTGGCGTTACTCTAAAAGCTCTGATTTTTGAGCTTCTGGATTAGTGCGACTTATCTTGGATTCACATTACTTAACGTATCGATCCCAATTCGTATTAGAAACTACATATTTTTAAACTTTATTTAATAATTGCAATCAGTTAATGCATTAAATGCATCAACTGATTTAGGAAGCCAATTTTGAGATTTTCAGCGCCTGTGGCTCTGAGAATCTCAAAATTGGCTTCCTGTTCAATCTACAGCCCGTTAAGATTTTGTGTAGTACGATAGCGCTCTAATTAATCTATTTGATCTCTTATGCTTGAACGCTTGCAAAAAATATTATCTAGGTATGGGCTTGCTTCACGGCGGGAGGCTGAGCAGATTATTTTGTCGGGACGAGTTGTTGTAAATGGAAAAACAGTTAAAGAATTAGGAACGAAAGCAGACTCAGAAATAGATCTAATATTGGTGGATGGGAAGCCTCTCGGTAGTAAATCTCCTCAACTGATTTACCTATTACTTAATAAGCCAACAGAAATTGTTTGTACCTGCGCCGATCCTCAAAACAGACAGACTGTGATCGATATTTTGCCTTCCCAGTACCAGCATCTTTATCCAGTGGGCAGGCTAGACTACAACAGCAGTGGGGCATTGATCTTGACTAATGATGGTGAGTTTGCTAATCACATGATGCACCCTCGCCATCATGTCCCGAAAACTTATCATGTCTGGGTCAAAGATATCCCTAAGTCAGAGACTCTGGCTCATTGGCGCAGTGGAGTGATTTTAGATGGGAAATTAACTATTCCCGCAGATATCAATATTTTGCAAATTGATCGCTCAAAAGCTCCTAAAACCTTGCTAGAAATCATCCTATCAGAGGGGCGAAATCGGCAGATTCGGCGTGTTGCTGAGCAGTTAGGACATCCAGTATTAGCTCTACATCGCGTAGCGATCGCTTCAATTGCAATTGATAGTCTCAACGTGGGCAAATTTAGGCTACTAAGCGATCGCGAAGTTAAAGCGATTTTTTTGACAGCCCGTTAATCTGTCAAAATCTAAAACTTAGCGGATGTTGTACTAAACTAATTAAAGTTTAGAAATATTAAGCTAATCTAAAGTAAGTTTGATAGTAAACAATAAGCTTCTTTTGCGTAAGAGCATATTGATTGCTTGTATCAGCAAGTCCCATCTCTTCCTAAATGTCTGTGAGTATTGTGAATAGTACAACCTCGAAGCAAGCAGAGAAATTAGCAGAAATCGGAGCGCAGTTTAAGCGAGTTCGAGAAGACAAAGAACTGTCAATTCCACATCTCACTGCAACTACACTCATCGCTGAAAAATATCTTAGGGCGATCGAAAATGGTGAGATCGCGTCTTTGCCAGAACCAATTTATGTACGTGGTTTTATCCGAAAATATGGAACTGCCTTAGGTGTTGGGGACTTGTCTGAAGACTTTCCTTTAAATCCTGTACTACCTGAGCGCAAATGGTCAGGTAGTGCTGCTGCCGAGTTACGTCCCTTTCACCTCTATGCCCTGTATATTTTGGTGATTGCTGGTGCAGTCAGTATATTGGCGACATTCTTAAATGCGCCAGAAGCCAATAAAATTAACGATAATCAAACTAATTTTGGTAAATCTGCACAGATTGATGCTAATTTGTCAGCTAATCCAGCCTTAGAGCCAAATATCGCTGCATTAGCGCCAAAAGTTGGCGGGTTGCAAGTGCTACGGCAGCAGTCATCTACAGGAATTGCGATACCAAACAGCAATGTTACCGCCACACCGATTGCCAATCCTGCTGTCACCGTTTCGCAAGCACCGCTCAACAAAATGCAATCCGAAGCTGTTTTTGGTGAGGTTAACTCTCTGGTCGGCAGCAAAATTCAAGCTTGGGCAACTGGAGCGAGTCTGATGCTTAGTCCTGCGATCGCCTCTGATAGTAATTTTGAATTTGTCGGTAACAAGCCTGTAAATGTGGGAATTGTGATGCAGGGGCAGTCTTGGTTATTAATTACGGTGGATGGTCAAACTGCATTTGAAGGAGTTTTGGAAGAGGGAAAAAAGCTAACTTGGTCGGCGGACAAACAAATTTCAGTCCGTGCAGGTAATGCTTCTTCCGTGGCTCTTAGTTACAACAATCAAGCGATTAGAGTCTTGGGTAGGGAAGGTGAAGTTGTAGAGCAACTTTTTGGAGCTACCCAAACCAGCAACCTAGAAGCTACTCGCACATTACGCTAAATCCCTAGATGCCGCGAGGCGGCATCTAGGGATTTTTTAGTTTTCTAAGCCACTTTTTTTGACTAGCTCTTCAGGCGTGAGTTTGGATAAAAACTCGCGAAAAGCTCTTCTTTCGGCTTCATCAGCATCTTGATCAACGGGGATTGAAGCTTCCAGAATTACCTCCTCCATCACCCAAATTGGACATTTAGCCCTGACCGCGATCGCGATCGCATCACTAGGACGGGCATCAACCTCTTTTTTAACATCCCCCTGCGAAACCGTAATGACTGCATGGAAAGTACTATTTTTAAGGGCATGAACTACTACCCGATCTACAGTTATTGCCCATTCAGCCAAAAAATTGAGCATCAGATCATGGGTCATGGGGCGCTCTAACGGTCTTCCTTCCAGAGCGACAATAATCGCCTTAGCTTCAGCTTCACCGATCCAAATTGGCAAAGCTCTTCGTTCTAGTGTATCCCTCAATAAAACAATGGGATTCCGACTAACAGCGTCAATAGCGATCCCCGCCACCTTCATTTCAATCATGGTTGTCCGCCTTCTTCAAGAAATGAGCGAAAGTAATCTTCCCAGCAAAAACTTTAACTAGTTAAGCTTGCTTCAAATTGTACCATCGTCTTGACTATCAATTTGGCTGCTGACCTTGATCTATCCGCACTCTTGACAGATTTGATCCCAAGCTGCAACAGGGTCAACTGCCGCCGTAATGGGGCGACCAATTACCAAATAGTCAGCACCCGCCTCGATCGCCTGCTGAGGAGTCATCACCCGACTTTGATCCCCAATTTCAGAGCCTTGGGGACGCACTCCAGGGGTAACTAAGCAGAAATCAAGATCTGATTGCGAATTAAGTCGTGCTTTTAGAGCGGCAGCCTCATGGGGCGAACATACTGCCCCCGTCAGCCCACAGGACTGAGCCATTAACACCATCTGAGCCGTGTATTCAGGCAGATCGAGATTTACCTTGAGGTCGGAGGCTAGCTCTTGAGACGAGATGCTAGTTAGCAGGGAAATAGCCAAGAGTTGCGTCGATGATCCCTGAACTTCAGTTTGAGCAGCCCGCATCATCGCTTTTCCCCCAGCAGCATGAATTGTTAGGAAATCTGCACCATACTTAGTCGCGACTCGGCAGGCGGAACCAACTGTATTGGGGATGTCATGGAGCTTTAGGTCCAGAAATATCCGCTTATTTCTGGACTTTAGTTCACGGAGAATCGTTGCGCCATCAGCGATAAATAGCTCTAAGCCGACTTTCCAGAAACTCACTTGGGGCAGGCGATCGCAAAGTTCAATGGCATCTATTGCCGTGGGGACATCTAGCGCCACGATGATCCTTTCTCGGGGATCAACAGCAGGGTTAATGTTTATTTTCATTGTTTTATCGCAGATTTGAACGATACTAGAGCCTAATCCTATTATGTATCGACATACGGAGGATCTATGCGAGCGGTATTAATGGCAGGTGGTTCAGGAACTCGTCTTCGTCCTTTAACCTGTGATCTGCCAAAACCGATGGTTTCGGTGTTAAATCGTCCGATCACCGAACATATTCTGAATTTGCTGAAGCGCCACGGGATCAGAGAAGTTATTGCCACACTGCATTATTTACCCGATGTAATTCGTGAACATTTTGGCGATGGTGCTGATTTTGGCGTAAAAATGATGTATGTCGTGGAAGAGGATCAACCGCTAGGCACGTCGGGCTGTGTCAAGAACGTCGCCAGTCTTTTAGATGGCACTTTTTTGGTAATTAGTGGCGACAGCATTACCGACTTTGACCTGACGGCGGCGATTAAATTTCATCGCGATCGCCAGTCTCAAGCAACGCTAATTTTAAGACGTGTAGCTGATCCTATGGCTTTTGGGGTGGTTATTACTGATCAAAAAGATCGCATTCAAAGATTTTTAGAAAAACCATCGACTAGTGAGGTTTTCTCAGATACGGTCAATACAGGCATATATATTTTGGAGCCTGAGGTTTTAGGCTTTTTGCCAGCTAACGAGCCTAGCGACTTCTCTAATGACCTATTTCCGCTTCTGCTTGCCAAAAATGTCCCGATGTATGGCTACATCGCTAGTGGTTACTGGTGCGATATTGGCTCCCTTGAGGCTTATCGACAAGCTCAGTATGATGCGATTCGGGGGCGGGTTCACCTAGATTTGGACTATGTGCAATTGCGCGTAGGTCTGTGGATTGGTAAGGATACGGTGATTGCTCCTAATGTCCAAATCGAGACACCTGCCTTAATTGGTAGTAACTGTTCAATTGGCGATCGCACTAAAATTTCGGCGGGAACAATCATTGGCGATCGCGTGACCATTGGCTCCGATTGTGACTTGCAGCGTCCGATTATCAGCAATAGTGTGATGATCGGCGATGAGTGTCATCTTTGGGCTTGTAGCATTTCGCGCAATGTCAGAATTAGCCGCCGCGCCCATGTGATGGAGGGGGCAGTCGTTGGTTCTAACTCTGTCATTGGTGAAGAAGCGCGCATATTTCCGAATGTGAGGATTTGGCCGAGCAAGCACGTGGAGGCGGGGGCAACTCTGACGACTAACTTGATTTGGGGCGCGATGGCAGCGCGTAATTTGTTTGGACAACATAGCGTGTCTGGCTTAGCGAATGTGGACATTACTCCCGAGTTTGCCGTAAAGCTGGGAGCCGCCTATGGAGCGACATTGCGACCAAATTCCCATGTGATGGTTTCACGGGATCAACGCACCATTTGTCGAATGTTAACGCGATCGCTGATTTCAGGCTTGATGTCCGTGGGGATCAATGTGGAAAACCTAGAAGCCACGGCGATCCCGATTGCGAGGTTTATCGCTCCTAGTCTTGGCGTAGTTGGAGGCATTCATGTCCGTGTCCATCCTGATCGCAACGACTGCGTGATGATCGAGTTTTTGGACTGCAATGGCATCAACATCAACAAAGCAACCGAGAAAAAAATCGAGGGGACATTTTTCAAGGAAGATTTTCGCCGCGCTAGAATCGAAGAAATTGGTGAAATTAGTTACCCTACTCGTGTATTGGATTATTACAATACTGGCTTTGCCAAAAATATTGATGTGGAAGCAATCAGGTTTAGTGATTGCAAAAAAATAGTTATTGACTATGTCTATGCAGTTTCAGGAGCCGTGCTGCCAAGGATTTTAGGTAAATTTAGTACTGATGTAGTGGTACTGAATGCCAGCCTTAATGAAGTTGCCCCTGCGCCTGTCGATCGCGAAAAAATGCTCACTCAACTAACCGATGTTGTCAAAGCTGTTCGCGCTAGCTTTGGGGTACAGGTTTATGCCAACGGTGAAAAATTTATTTTGATCGATGAGATGGGCAAGCCAATTCGCGATGAAATATTAACAGGGCTGATGGTGGAGATGGTCTTGTCTTCGCAGCATGGCGGCACAATCGTGGTTCCTGTTTCAGCATCAGGTATGGTCGAGTTGATTGCCGAAAAGCATGGAGGCAAGGTAATTCGCACCCGCGCCAATCCCACAGCCCTTATGGCTGCTTGTCACAGTAACGCAGGTGTAATATTGGGCGGCTCGGCGGAGATGGGCTTTATATTTCCGCAGCTTCACCCTGGGTTTGACGCCATGTTCAGCATTGCCAAAATCATGGAATGGATGTCACTGCAAAAGCGATCACTCTCGCAAGTACGCACCCACCTGCCACGATGCCATTTTCGCAGTCAGATCATCCGCTGTCCTTGGAGTATCAAAGGTACATTGATGCGACATTTAGTGGAGTCTTACAGCAGCAAAAGGGTGGAGCTAATCGATGGAGTTAAGGTCTTTTATAGCGATCGCGATTGGATTTTAGTGCTACCTGATGCCAGTGATCCGTTAGTGCGAGTTTTTGCGAATGGGTTCGATACGCCTGTAAGTAATGGACAAGTTTGGGCAGAAAGCCATATCCAAGACTTTTCGGCACATATTGAAGGATTTTGTAAGTTACAAATCGCTCTGTCCAAAGATTCTGTGCTACTTGATAGTTAGACTATGACTGTATGCAGTCGTGTTAGAACGCAAAACCCAAGAAGTGATTGGCGGTGCTTCGCGCCGCCAATCACTTCTTGGGTTTTAGTTTTCCCCAGTACAAGTGACTAAAAAGTTTTTAAAAAGTTTTTTGAATATATTGACAAAACCCCGTATATCTTTGCTATATTAATAACCGCACAAGCAAAGCTTGTTTACAACAAACAAACAAAAGTTTACAAAGTTTTATTGGGGTGTCGCCAAGTGGTAAGGCAGCTGGTTTTGGTCCAGCTATTCCGAGGTTCGAATCCTTGCACCCCAGTTACATTTAAACTCTATTAAAAACATTGGCATCGTGGTTCTGCCGAAATACCAATGTTTTTAATGATTAGCTGGCGGCGCAAAGCGCC
>MNZA01000039.1:0-3270 GCA_001873375.1 Oscillatoriales cyanobacterium CG2_30_44_21 | reverse complement strand
GCTAATCATTAAAAATTATCTTTTTGTCCGCGAATCCTCGCAAACACGCGATCAGGAATATCAATACCCGCTGATCGCTGAACAGCCGCAGTATCCCAACGCATAAAGGGATTGGTTCGCTTTTCTAGCCCAATTGTCGTGGGGACAGTTGCCTCGCCTCTCTGGCGCATTGCCTGAGCCGTGACCATTCGCTCTTGTAAGTCAGGATTATCTTGATCCACAGTTAGGGCAAACTTGAGATTGCTCACGGTGTACTCATGGGCGCACCACACGCGGGTGTCATCGGGCAGTTGACGCAGTTGGTCTAGGGAAGCCATCATTTGTGCGGGTGTACCTTCAAACAATCTGCCACAGCCGCCCGCAAACAAAGTATCACCACAAAATAGTTCGCCACCTTGACCATCAGATTGGTCGCCAGTCGGTGCAAAGTAATAGGCAATGTGAGCATAGGTATGTCCAGGCACAAAAAATACCTCTGCTTCGCGTCCGCCAAAGCTAACCCGATCGCCACCTCTCAAAAAGAACTGTTGATGGGGAATGCGATCGCGATCTTTTTCACCACCATAGACAATTGCCTTGGGAAATTGCTTAATCAAAGCTGAGTTACCGCCCACATGATCGCCGTGATGATGCGTATTAAAAATTGCAACTAGCTCTGCATTTAGCTGATCTAACTTGGCAAGCACAGGCTCCGAGATCGCGGGATCGACTACTGCTGCCGTATCAGTTGCTGGGTCATGTAAGACAAAGACATAGTTGTCATTTAAAACAGCTAAGCGATAGATATTCATGGTGTTTATGGCTTACTTTTTTACTAAATTATTCACATTATCATCTTTTTTTAGGGCTATAGCACTTAGGGACTTGCGATTTAATAAAGTACCAAATATAAATCCCGAATCAGTGGGGCGGCAAAGCCGCCCCACTGATTCGGAAAAATCTGAATTGGTATTTTATTTTTCCGCAAGTCCCTTAGCGCTCAGACCCAAAAGATCAGAAGTGCGGCGCACCTCTAATCTTTTGGATTTGCTATTCAGACTGAATTAGGGCGATCGCGGCTTCTAGTCGCGAGGAATAATTTTTAGCAAACTCCTCAAACCATAAACCTTCCCCACAGAGCGGATCAAGTTTTGCTAACCATTCCTCTGCTAACTTTTCCAATCGAGCATGGTCTTTCGCTTTTTGCTGATGTGAGACTTCTTGTAAATCTCTAGCGATCGCAGCAGAAGAGCTAATTGATGGAACTTCCGCAACTGGATGATTACTCTTCCGTAAATCATTGAGTAAGTTGTCTAAAGAATTAGAAGTTGAAGATATTGGCATCTCAACGATTTCAACTTTGTTTTCAACTACGGAAAGCCTAGCCAATTTACCATTAAGGTCATCAACTATCGGGCTGGTGGACGGTTTATACTGATTTTGAAGCTGTTCTAGAATGGATTCGAGAGATTCCATTTGATTTAATTGTTGATTGTTTAATCCCTATCATACTCTTTTCCTGTTCAAGTATTAATGGTGCGCCGCTTTGCGCTCAACCCCGAGCCAATAACAAATTGGAAAGTATTGCAAAGCAAAGTTTTCAAATTTACTATTGGCTCTTGTGCTCAGAAATAGCTGTAATCCTTGAACAAGAACAATCTAATCGCTAATAGCGCTAAGTAGAACTTCTGAAAGAGTCATATCTTCCATATCACTTAGAGTGATTGTGTCCACGATGTCAAAATTTGCACCGATGCTCATAAGCTTGTCGTCTAAAGCTTTTAGAAAATCAGTAGCACTGGGATCAGAGCCGACTTGAATGAAGGAAATCGCTAATTCTTCATCGGAACTCATACGGCGAGTTGTTTCGATAATCACCTCAAACACAGAGCGTCGATCATCTGGCTCTCCATCTGTAATCACTAAAACTGTTTCTCCTACTTTGATTTGCCCAGCTTTCTTGCGTTGTAAAAAGTTATTTGCCATATCTTGCAACACCGCCGTTAGATTTGTTCCTCCCATCGGTTCATTTTCTTGGAAGATCTGTTCTACCTTTGCCGCCGAAACGTTGTCATACCGCTTAAATTTACCCGAAAAGACATAAACCGTAATTCCGTCAGCATCTAACTGATCGCATTTACGAGCCAAAGCGAGCGTGGACTCTTTCACAATTTCCCACCGACTTTTGCCATTGCCTCGTTCAGTATTGGACATACTTCCGCTTTTGTCGATAATCAGGGTGTAATCTCGTTTGTCTAGCATATATAACTCTTTTAGCGGTGATTAAATACAGTGATCTTTGTCAAATTATACTTGCCTGCTCCCTCCCCGCTCAAGAAATAGCCGCACCGTTAATTTTTAATACCAGCAACGCATCGTAAGGGCAATTCACGAATTGCCCTTACGATGCGTTGTTTTGCGTAATTTCTAACAGGACTGGGGGCGCGGTAGTGAATTTAGCCACACAGGATAAATACGATCGCCTAGTGGCTTGGGCTAATCGGGAAGTGACCAATATGCCAATTGCCGAGGCGATCGCCCAGTCCAGAGCCGTTGATCCGCATCAAGAAATAGGTGAGCGCGGTGGAGTCGCGCTCACCTATTTCTTGATGCGGATCAGGTTGCTTTTTTGAGTTGGTGCTATCCTGTAAAACAATCAGCTTTCTAGAACAGCACTTATGTCACCAGTACAAGAAGCTCCTTCCGCGATCGCCAGCTTAGCAAGTTTAAATGAAGACTCCATTCATGGTCATCATGGTCCAACTGTAGAGCGTCCTTGGGGAAGCTTTACAACCTTAGAAGAAGGACGTGGTTACAAAATTAAGCGGATTGAGGTGAAATCAGGGCATCGTCTCAGTTTGCAAATGCATCACCATCGCAGCGAACATTGGATTGTAGTTTCAGGAACTGCCAAGGTAACTTGCGGCGACAAGGAGACGATGCTGAGTACCAACCAGTCAACCTATGTCCCTAAATGCACGGCGCATCGTTTAGAAAATCCAGGAATAATTCCTTTGATCTTGATCGAAGTTCAAAATGGTGAATATTTGGGTGAGGATGACATTATCCGTTTTCAAGATGATTATGCAAGACACGAAAAAAAATAGTTTGCAAGCGCTCCGTGCTTAAATCAATTAGAACTTACGCAAAGCGACGCATTGCATTGTAATGGCGATTCATGAATTGCCATTGCGATTTGGGCATCAAGTCATTTTTGCGTATATGTTAATTAATTAAGAATTTAAAAACGTTGCGAAGCAACGTTTTTAAATTCTTAATTAAAGAAAGACA
>MNZA01000168.1 GCA_001873375.1 Oscillatoriales cyanobacterium CG2_30_44_21 | reverse complement strand
ACTTGCTTAATAGCATATGTTTTATTAGAACTAGTAGAGATACCAAAAGAGTTTGGCTGTAAGATGTTAGATAAACTGAGGTATTTACAAGCATTCATGAGTGAGAATATCAGTTATGTACATTGGTTTAGGAAGATAGTGACTTTAAGCTGAAATCATGCTTTCTACAGGAATACTGTGTCTACTTTTAGGATAACTTCATGTCTGATTCAACACTTCTGCACTCATACTTAAATTTTGTGATTGCTCAAGCAACTCAATATTGATAAGTAGCCCATCATAATTAAAACTTAAAACCAAAAGCTGTGCCGCCTGCCGCGCGGGCGGCACAGCTTTCTAGGTTTTAAGGTTACTCATGCCTAGCTACCTATTGTTGAGAGGTGATTCTCTATGTTTGAGAAAGCCTCAATTCCATAATTTCCTAAATCTTAAAAGTCATAAATTCCTCTAGGGAACCATCATAGAGTTCATGACCATCAACAATCACTTTCCCCTTGGCGGGTAAATCCAATTTTGAATATCGGACTTCACCCTCGCGATTTGTATACTCACCACGAAAAACGCCGCCCACATCTAAAAAGCCTGAACCATAACGACTAATCGCAACACTGGTCGCAGTGACAGGTTTGCCATCTGCAAAGCGTAATACACGGACAGTAACCATTTTTTACCTACTATTTTTGTAAAAGCCTAGCGCATCCAAAATGAGACATCGCCACGGTTGACGACAGGTGTACGAAAACCAACTACAGCGACATTAGTGCAGCCCGCATCACTGTAAGTACGTCCTCCTTGGTTAGCTCCCCTGACCTTAATTTTGCCTGTTCTAGCATCAAAACTATCGACAAAACCGACATGACCATAGGTTCTATTAGCACCAGGAAAACTAGTCTGCATCACCACTACTGCCCCAGGAGTAGGATCTGTGACTTGACGAAAACCCTGTCTAGGCAGTGAATAAATCATATCCTTCGCATTACCCATAGCTTGCCTAATGCCCAAGGCATTTTTGACATATCCCACACATTGACAGTATTGATTTGCGTAGGAATCAGAAACTGCTGTCAGTGCTGAAACAATAGAAATAGAGAGAGTTAAGGAAGTAGCAAGTAGAGGCTTGAACATTATGTTTGTTTAGTTGAATTTTTAAGTACTTCAAGATATTGAGCTACTTGCCAGTTTCTTGTAAACGTTTCCTACCCAGTTCTTATAGGAAACAGTTTCTTGTAATTAGCTCAGCCTAATTACAGCGCTTTGCGCTTAATTAAAACCCGGAGAAATTTTGAAAAGCGGCGCTCCGCAGCGCTTTTCAAAATTTCTCTGTACTACTCAAAGCCTTAGCGGACGGAACAAACTTCTGGGTTTACTTACAGCAATTGCCTATCAAACGGGCTAAGAATAATTTGGGCTTTGCTACAATCCGATTAATAATCAATTTTGCACATATTCGCTACGCTATTCAAAGTCGATTCACTATACACTGCTGTGGAGAAAATGTTATGGGAGGCTACAATATGGCGCAGACAAGTAATAAAGACCAAAATTTTCCCACATGGCTGGAGAATCAATTGCGTAGAACAGGCTTATCGAATCGACAATTGGCTAAAAAATTAGGGGTGCTACCCGCCTTGATCGGTAAATGGCGTAGGGGTGATGTCAAAACTCCAAAACTTGAGAATATGGTTGAACTTGCTAAGATTTTTAATGAAGATCTCAATGTGTTGATGGAACTTGTTAAAAATAGTCGTCAACCTATCATAGATAAACATAGAGGCGATACAGAAACTGACTCTATCGTTGTGGAAGTTGAAGATATAATTGATAGGAAGGATGAACTTAAAAAGCTAGACGAATATAGGCAGCGATCGCGACTAATCTTGATTACTGGTATATTGGGCATCGGTAAAAGCATCCTTGCTAAAACTTTTTACAATTTACAATCTCAAGAAAAAATTCTATTTAAATGCAATTACAAGACTTCTATTAAGGATATTGCGGAATATGTAGAGTTATCCTCAGAATATGATTTGATTGGAGATCCTATTAGATTTATCTTGCAAAAACTAAAGCGCGATCGCCATTTGCTAGTTCTCGATAATTTGGATTTAGAGCATCCAGAACATGGCGAATCCTATCGTCAGCTATTGGAACAGATTGCTGAGACAGGGCATCAAAGTTGTGTGATTGTCACCTGTCGCAGTTTGCCAAGGGGCTATTTGTCATGGGAACCTAGTCCTGAAGTGATGAGACTAAACGGACTGACGGAATCAGAGGCATACAATTTTTTGGTGAGTCTAGGTATATCACCAGAGTCTGACCGTGAATTGTTAAAAGCCCTTTTTAATAAATATGGTGGTAATCCTTTTGGATTGAGGTTAGCCGCGCGAGATATTTTAGATAACTTTAAAGGGGATCTGTCGGCTTATCTAAAGCACAGCACCCTATTTGTGGGTGATCTCCATGACGAAATTCAGAACAGTATCCAGCATTTATCTAATTTGGAATTGGAACTTCTTTACTGGCTAGCTTTACAAAAAGAAGCAATTTGTTTAGGTGATATTTTGAAAGAGTTTCCCGATCGCTATAAAACCTCATCACGTAGCACAGATATTAATAAAGCAGTTAAGGAGCTAGATCGCCGATCGCTATTGCAGAGCCATGATAGTGAGTTTTATTTACAAACCGAAGTTCAGACCTATGTTGAGATTTATTTCTTAAATGCCGTGCAGTCAGAACTTGAAGATTTTTTGTTAGATGCCGATGTTTATAAGTTGCAATGGTTGCGATGTTTAAATCTAAGTGATGAGCAGATTAAATTACGCGATCGCCTATTTCGCCGTGATCCTGAACTGATGGGTCAAGCCTATGGCAATCTCGAAGTGATTTCTCGACAGCCAGAAAAAATAATTGGTCATGCGATCGCTAATTTTAATTATTTAAATTTAGGATTACACACCGCTACGCGGGCGGAGAAAACTCTGGTTTTATAAGCCTAACTTTATTCGCTTGCGATAAAATAAAAGGCATTCTTAGTGCAAGTAATTCTATGCTCGAAGTCGCGGATGAGATTAACATAATCCCTGATATTAGCGATCTGGTAACTGAAGACGATACACCTGTGGACAACTTTTTTTCGGCAGAATTACAACGCTTGCTAGTGGAAAGTTTGTATAGCTCATGGGCGCAGACCCAGCAGCGCAAATTCATTGCCGATGCCAATGTGGGTATTTTCAGCGCCATTAAACGTCCGCCGATTGTGCCTGATATGTTCTTGTCCTTGGATGTGGAAGTGGAACGCAATTTTCGCCAAAAGAGTAATCGCTCTTACTTTGTCTGGGAAATGGGAAAACCACCCGAGGTGGCGATTGAGATTGTGTCTAACCAATCGGGGCATGAACTGGGCAGTAAGCTTCGAGACTATGCCGCTATTTATGTCAGCTATTATGCTGTTTTTGATCCTCTATCGCAGTTAGGCGAACAAATGGGCGATCGCCTATTGCAAGTATTTGGACTGCATGAGGGACAGTATCGTGAGTTATCACCCGTCTTGGGCAAAAATGCTCAAGTTGTCTATTGGCTAGAGCAAGTAAATCTGGGGTTGACCGTTAAGTCTGGCGAATATGAAGGGAAACAAGATACATGGTTACGGTGGTGCGATCGCCAAGGTGAAATCTATCTAACTGGCAGTGAGTTAGCTAAGCAAGCTGATCTACAACTAACCCAAGAGCGCCAAAGGTCAGAACTCCTTGCCGAAAAGCTAAGGAATTTGGGTATTGATCCCGATGCTTAAAGTTACCGATCTGAAAATAGGAGTCACCCTTGAAGCCCGCTATAAACTTATTCAAAAGTTAGGAGAAGGCGGTACGGCGGTGATATGGGAAGTGGAGGACTTAGAGGCAAATGGCGATCGCAAAGCCATTAAAGTCTGTAACAGCCATGCGTTTAAAGCAGTAATGCTTTTACGTCAGGAATTTTCGACCATTCAGAGGTTGCAGAAAGATCTTGAAAAAGAGCCTAAAAGCGAACAAGCTAAATACATCGTTCAAGTAGAAACTCTCTATCCTCTCAAAAAACCGCATCAAGATGATCGAATTCCATTACATTTTTTTGTAATGGAAAGAATTGTGGGATGTACTCTCGAAAGCTTGATTTTGAAATCAGCGCAAATAGATCAGCAAGCCAAGCGCAAAAACTTATGGCGATCGCTTTATCGATTTTGCTTCTATCGCTATCCATTTTTGCGATCGCAAATTCCCTATTCTCAAATTGCTAATTGGCTAGCACAACTTACAGAAGCATTGCAATATCTGCATTCTCGACACATTATCTATTGCGATCTCAAGCCAGCCAACATCATGATCACCAATGATGGCAATATCAAACTAATTGACTTTGGCGCGGTGATCCTTACCGAAGATAAAAACACCTATCAAAGGGAAGTAGCAACCCGATCCGCACAAGGAGGATTTACATTTGGCTATGTCGCTCCCGAACAAATGTGTGGTCAAGCCTTACCGCAATCTGACTTTTATAGCTTAGGACAGACGCTTCTGTTTGCATTGACAGGGCTGCCTCCATCAGAAATATCTGTAAGGATTCAACAAGATAAGCAGCTAGATATAAGTAACCCAAAACCTAAGAAAGTGGTTTTGCCCGCTTCGCGGGCGGAGCCACTTCTAGGTTTTGGGTTTAATTATGCTGAGCCACTTAGTAAACAATCCAGTCACTATTGGCGATCGCAATTTCCATCAGAGCTTAGTAATTTTCTGCTCAAAGCAATCAACGATGATCCGCTCCAGCGTCATCGCGATGTAGAAGATTTATCCAAAGAAGGAAAGTCAATTGCCAAATCTCTACGTTCTCAATTTGGTGAGCGGGCAGTCTTGACGCAGATGCTAGTAGTTGCAGGTATTGCGGCGATCGCTACGGCTAGCACCTTAGGATTGCGATCGGCAGGTGTATTGCAAACATGGGAATTACAAGCCTATGACCAAATAGTGAGAATGCGCCCTGATCGAGGTGCTGATCCAAGGCTGTTAATAATTGATGTCCCGCGAGAGATTAGAGTAATTTCAGATCAGTTACTAGTAGATATTTTGTCACGATTAAAAAAATATCATCCTAGAGTGATTGGAATTCCATTAATTCGCGATCAGGAGCGCCCCACAACTCTCGATAGTGCGATTAAATTGCAAAAGATAATCCAAAAAAACCCCAATATCTTCGGGATGTGTGTTCACAGTGATAGCGATGGCAAGAGACCAACCTATCCTTTTTTACCTAAAATCACCACCCCGATTGGTTTTATTAATTCACATGAAGACCCTGACAAGTCACCGCGCCGTCACTTACTGATGTACCGCGAAATGCCACTTGATCAATGTCCAGCCAATATTTCTTTTGCTCTATTAATTGCTCATCAATATTTGCAAATTCCATCGCAAGATAATCCTCAAATGCTAAGCAAAACTTATCGCTTAGGAAAAGCAACATTCCATAGTCTAGAACTTGGTCAAGGTGCATATCAAGATCGAACCATCGATTATTTTGAGAATGTCTTTCAAATTATGATTGACTATCGGTCGCCAAATATTGACGAAGTGATACCTGTTAGCAACTTATTAGAAGCAGATTTGCCATTAGAAAAGTTTCGCGATCGCCTAGTCTTGATCGGTCGAGCCAGCATTAATCGAGATGCAACTAATATAAAAACTCCCTATGGAAGTAATGTGGAATTTTCCGATACACAGATCACATCTCAAATAATTAGTCAATTAATCAATGTGGCTGAAGGAAAACAACCGATTTTAAGTCCAGCCACTTTCGTGATTGATCTTAGCTGGATTCTCATTTTATCCAGTCTTAGTGCCTTTCTAGGCTGGCGGATTACTCTTAGAACTGGACAGTTTATAGTTATGTTGAGCTTACTTATATTTATCTATCTAGCCTGTTTTTATTTATTTATTTTCCAAGGACTATGGCTGGGATTAGTTCCCATGATTATTTCATCGGTTGTTGCTAACTTATCGGCGATTACTTATACTAAATATCAGTACAAATTAATGGAGAGGATGTGAGTTTTTCTAAATGTACCGCTAAACACATTTTTAATATTTCCTGCAAAGGCGCACTTTTAGCAGTTTCTTCTATCATTTCTTGGCACTATTTCACAGAAATCCCTTTTGCCAAGTCTGAATCTTCTTTACTTGCTCAATCCAGACGCAAGCTACCAACGGGTAGAACTCGTCCTATTGGTGCAGATAGAGATGATTGTCCGCGCTTGCCTGCGGGTGTGCCTGCGCTAACGGCTCTCACAGATGAGAGTGGTTTTACAGCGACGTTATCACAAAGCCCCACCTTTCGATTTTATACACCCTACGCCAAGGGCAAATATCAATTTAGATTGCGTGAGTCACGAAAATCCAAAAAATTGCTTTATTCCCAAGATATAACCAGAAATGATCAAGCTGGTATTTTTACGGTTTCTTTACCCAAAATCAATGCAATTAAACCACGCATCAATTACTTTTGGGAACTAGAATATTTTTGTAACAACAAACCCAATCCTGACAGTTTAATTGTCTTTGATTGGGTATATCAAGATCAATTGACGGCATCCCAAATGGCAGAACTGCGGGAGGCAAAAGATTCTAGCGATCGCATTGCCTTTTATCGCAAATATGGCATTTGGTTAGAGTTGCTCGATGAGATCGCTAAACTTTTACCCGCATCCCAAACCCTTTGGCGACAGACTTTAGATACTGAAGGATTACAGTCAGTTTCTAAACAACCAGTTCTCTCCATTCAATCATCACCCACTCCCATTAAGCCATGAAATTCTTTACCACCGTTTTTGCTTTGACTTTGCCCCTAGTTTGTGCAGTCTCTGAATTATTGCCATCAGGATTATGGAATAGAGAAGCGATCGCCCAGTCAAAAACACTTATAGTTCAATCTCAAGGCACATATCAAAGCGACTTAAATCGATTAGTTCAGAGAGGTGACGCTAAATTTGCTCAAAAGGATTTTAAAGCCGCGATCGCCATTTATCAAAAAGCACTAGGATTAGCCCAAAAGAATCAAGATTATCAATCTCAGGTTACTTTACTCGCAGGCATCGGCAGGGTTTATGATCTTGATGGTCAGTACATTAATGCTGAGAGTTCCTTTAATAAAGGATGGCAAGTTCTATCTCAAGCAGATAAGGAATTTGCAACTGTTGAAAAAAGATCGATTCAATCTCGATTAAGAGTAATGTTACTCTCTGGTTGGGGAATCACATATAGCAATCTTGGCGACTATGCTAAAGCCTCCGAAAAATTGCAATTAGCTGTCTCTGTGTCCAGTTTTGAAGCAAGAAAACCAACGTTGCTGATTAGTTTTGAGCCACGATTGGAATTAGCAGAGCTGCATGAAAAGCAAAAGAAATATCAAGAGGCGGTTAGCGTATTGCAATCTGCTCGACTCATCGCTAATCAGATAGGCGATCGCCGCGCCGAAGCTATGGCTCTCACAGCGATCGGCAATAACATCGCCAAACTAGGCAATCTCAATGCTGCTCGGCAATATTACGATCAAGCCGAATCGTTAGGCAGTTTCCCTGAAGAGCCAAAAATTGCCAATGATGCCAAGAGAGTCGCCGATGCGTCTGGAGACTTAGCAGGGCTAAGTAATTTGTTTGACAGATTTGTTCCCGTGATGCAGAAAGCAAGTATTAGTATTCGCAAACTGGAGCGCATTCTCTCAATTGAGCCTAGCTTTACAATCATTGGTAGAACTGCCAATAATTTAGAATCAGTGACCGAAACTTTGATTAGTGTTACACCAAAGCTCAGAAATGGCGATCTGATGGGAGCTTATCCAACTTTACAAGGAATTCAGAGTCGCATGACAGAGATGTCACAGAACCTCAAAGAGCTACAAGCCCTAATGATGGATGTAAAAGCTAATCCTAGGAAATATCCTTCTTTACAACGTTTAAGCCCCCAAAATGTGAAGGATTTACAAAATATCATGGAGGAAATGCGGGATATTGCTAATTCTATTGGCGGGAAATCCAAAGAGCTAAAAAAAAACAAATTCAGCCTCAAACCATTGAAGAAGAATTAAATAATCTGATCCGAAATTCATCAATTCGTTCTAGTAAATTCTTGATAGATGGTGCAAAAAATCAAGTTGAAGTTGCCAGACTTTCAGGCGATCCTCTCGCCTATGCTCGTGCCTTGCATGATTTAGGAATCTCTTACTACAAATACAGTTCTGAGTATAATCAAGCTGAACGAGCATTGGCGGCAGCGATCGCCATTTGGGAGAAACTGCGCGTAGGGCTAGAAAATCGCGAGTCTTATCGCATCTCGTTATTTGAAACTCAGAATATTACCTATCAATCTCTACAACAAGTACGGATTGCAATGCAGAAATATCCTGAAGCTTTGGAGGCTGCCGAACAAGGACGCGCCAGAGCTTTTGTTGCCTTACTGTCAAGTAAATTATCAAGCGATCGCCCCCAAAAATATACCGAGCCATCGGTTAAGGTTCAACAACTACAACAGATTGCACAGCAACAAAATCTGACAATTGTTTCCTATTCTTTGATCAAAGGAAGCAGCATCGGAGACACTCAGCCCTTACTCGGTAGTAGTGAACTTTATGTTTGGATAATTTCTCCCAAAGGCAAGATCAACTTTCGGAAACTTGATTTAGATAGGTGGGAATATGATCAAGGTCAATCGCTTTTGGCGGTAATTGGTGGCTTACAAGAGTTTTTTTCAAAGCCTAATACTCGCACCCCCAATCCAGCACCATCCTTATCTGCTGAGCAGTTAGATGATATTCCTGATGAATTAAAATCACTATATAGCTTACTAATTCAGCCAATTGAGGACTTGTTACCAAAAGATTCTCAAGCAAAAGTAGTATTTGTTCCCCACGATGCATTGGCGCTAGTTCCCTTTGCTGCCTTGAGAGAGAAATCTGGGAAATACTTGATTGAGAAGCATACAATTTCCTATGTGCCTTCCATTCAAGTTTTAGAATATACCGAAAGATTGCGCCGACTTCCCAAAGGTAAAAACGTTCTAGTCGTGGGAAATCCGACAGGCGACTTGACTCAAGCAGAACAGGAAGCAAAAGATATCTCTCAATTGCAAAAAACTAAAGCTCTGCTGGTGCTGGGTAAACAGGCAACTAAGCAAGCGATTCTGGCACTGATATCTGAGGCAAAAATAATTCATTTAGCCACTCATGGCACTTTTGATCCTGAGAATGGTCTAAATAGCGCGATTACCTTCGCCGATGGCAAGATCACCGCTGCCGACATTTTGCAATTAAATCTCAAAGCTAATTTGGTCGTGCTTAGTGCTTGCAGTACCGCCAAGGGAAAAATTACAGGCGATGGCGTGATTGGGCTATCCCGTGCTTTTATCTTGGCTGGCACATCGAGCATTGTGGTGTCGCTCTGGGATGTGCCTGATAACGAGACGGGGAAATTAATGACGGATTTTTATCAGAATATGGAAAGAAATGGCGATCGCGCCCAAGCTTTACGGCAGGCAATGCTCACCACGATGGAAGACTCTTCACATCCGCGTAAGTGGGCTGCCTTTACATTAATTGGGGCAAGAAATTAAAGAGATGACTCTTATACCAAATCAAGAAATAGCGTAGCCTTTTTTGGGAGTGTTCTTAGTACAGGACAAAAAGTTGCAAAGATAGACAGGAAGGGGTTTTATAGAAGATAACTACAGCATCCGTAAAACCCCTATGGAAGAGATTAACCTATTCCGCGAAAAATTACAGCAACATCTGCCTTGGAATGCGGCAAGACTGTCTTTTGTGTCGATATTCTTGACCGCGCTAATGCGAGTAAAGACAGTAAACCTAGGGGAAATCGCCACAGGATTTAGCGGCAAAGCCAAAGTTGAATCGCACTACAAGAGATTACAGAGGTTTTTTCGAGACTTTGA
>MNZA01000160.1 GCA_001873375.1 Oscillatoriales cyanobacterium CG2_30_44_21 | reverse complement strand
CTAGTGTTACTAAACGGACTGTGATTGTCATGGATAAAGCTTCTATTCATACTAGTGACATTATGCAAGACCAGTTCCTAGAGTGGAACCAGCGCCAAATCGAGATATTTTACTTACCTAGTTATTCTCCGCAACTAAACTTGATTGAAATTTTATGGCGCTTTATTAAGTACGAATGGTTGCCTCCTAGCGCTTATAAATGCTGGCAAAGTTTAGTGGATTCTGTCGAAAAAGTACTTAGGGAATTTGGACAAAACTATGTAATTAATTTTGTCTAGCTACTTATTCTCTTCCATAGGGGTTTTACGGATGCTGTAGTTATCTTCTATAAAACCCCTTCCTGTCTATCTTTGCAACTTTTTGTCCTGTACTAAGGGTAATAGGACAAATATGGGCATAGGTTCGTAAAGCTTCAAGACGTTGTGATACAAGTCATTCAACTCATACATCGCCTATACATTTTCTCGGATTTTAGATTTACGCAGATAGCAAATCTGCCCTCATCCCCTTCTCCCAAGAAGGGAGAAGGGGTGCAAGAAACGTTTTTTGTTTTTTCTTGTCCCCCTCTCCCTCTTTGGGAGAGGGGCTAGGGGTGAGGGTCTTAAAATTTTCTACATAACATGATTCACAAAGTAAGAATAATACAAGAAAAATCTCTTACTCTCCTTGTCCTCTTTTGGGAGAGGAGTTAGGAATGAGGGTGATTTTTGTTTGGAGAATCTTCTAAGGATTGGGAATCATCATCGGGAAGTTGTGATTTTGCCATGCGTTCCTGTTCCTGTGAAACCCACTCCCATGCTACTAAGCAACCCAAGGTTAACCCTGCCAACATCAGTGCTAATGTCCATGAAAATCGACTGGGAAATTGGCGATCAATCCAGACACCTAATGCCATTCCTAGCATGGTCGGCGCAACCGTTGACCAACCGACCAAACCTGCAAATCCCAAGCCAAACCAAACTCCACCATAAGGCTTCGTTTTCCGAGCATGGATTTTGCGCTGTTCTTTATGACTGATCGCCTTGCTAAAGTCTGAGGTCGGCGATCGTAAATTAGATCGCAATTTACGATCTAATTTACGAGATTCAGGATCGGGGTTATTCATATAGATTCACCTAACTTGATAAAGCCTCTAATTGTACTTACTTCTAGCTTGGCTAGAACTGAACGAGCTATTTTTTCGCGCTCATTGATTAAGCGAAACTGTTGCTCAACCGTTTGGTTCAACATTCCCAAGTCCACACCTTGGACGGCATGGTGAGTTGCAACGGTGACTTGATCTCCATGTTTGACTAGAATTCCTTGATCGATCGCTAAAAATTTCTCTTCGTCTTCAGATGTGACCACAGATAGCAGACTTGGGACAAGGGTAGCCACAAAATCTAAATGACGTGGCAGCAAGCAAAACATCCCATTTTCGGCTTCTGCATTTACTTTCAATACATCTAGTTCTATCAAAATCTTGGTGGGCAGCACCACTTTGAGATGCATTACTGAAGTGGGAGAGTTCATGATTTTTGGCTCTCCTCAGCAGTTTTTACAACTTCGTCAATTGTGCCAATCATGTAGAGCGATCGCTCTGGTGTATCGGAAAACTCATCATTGAGAATGCGATCGCAACCAGTAATCGTATCTTCTAATTCTACGACTTTGCCAGCCAAGCCTGTAAATTGCGTGGTCGAGAAGAAGGGCTGGGTCAGAAAACGTTCTAAACGTCTGGCTCGATAAACAACTTTGCGATCATTTGGCGATAGCTCTTCTAATCCCAGCATGGCAATAATATCTTTTAATTCTTCATAATTAGCAATGGTTTGGCGGACGGATTGAGCAACCTGATAATGGCGATCGCCAACGATGTGCGGCATTAACATTTTAGAATTTGATTGCAATAAATCGACGGCAGGATAAAATCCTTCGCTGGCGCGTTTCCGTGACAAAACAATTGAAGCCGATAAATGCGAGAAAACATGAACGGCTGAAGGATCGGTGAAGTCATCGGCAGGTACATAAATCGCTTGAATGGAAGTAATTGCACCTGAGGAAGTATTGCAAATTCGCTCTTCGAGTTGGGCTAGTTCGGTTGCCAGAGTTGGTTGATAGCCGACCCTTGAGGGCAACTGCCCCATTAGTCCCGATACTTCTGACCCTGCTTGGATAAAGCGAAAAATATTATCGATCAGTAGCAAAACATTCTGTTGGGTGCGATCGCGAAAATATTCGGCGATCGTTAAAGCAGCATGACCAACCCGAAATCTTGCCCCAGGGGGTTCATTCATCTGTCCAAACACTAAAACTGTATTATCAAGAACGCCCGTTGCTTCCATTTCTTCATATAGATCGAGGGCTTCCCGACAGCGTTCACCAATGCCACAGAACAAGCTCACACCTTCGTATTGCTTGACCATGTTATGAATCATTTCCGTAATTAGTACGGTTTTGCCGACACCCGCACCACCGAGTAACCCTGTTTTGCCGCCAAGTTCCAAAGGGGCAAGTAGGTCGATCGCCTTCAGCCCAGTTTTGAGAATTTCGGCTTTGGTGACGCGCTCTGACATCGCGATCGGCGTGGAATGAATGGAGCGCCATTCGCCATCAGTAATTGGTTCTTTGCCATCGATCGCTTCGCCAAATAGGTTTAACATTCTTCCTAACAGGCGATCGCTAACGGGGACTTGTAATGGATGCTGGGTATCAATGACTACTTCGCCACGTGCTAAACCTGCGGTGGGCGCAAGGGCAACTCCTCTCACGACCTGAGTGCTAAGATGCGAAACCACTTCGATCGCTATTTCACCATTTTTGCCTGTTTCTAATTTGCTATAGAGCGCTGGCAAGTGTTTAGGGAAATGGACATCAACGATGCTGCTTCGTACCGAAATTACAGAACCAATATTTTGTGCTGAGGAATAATTTGATTGAATACTTTGATGGTTATTCATTTGATTATATTTGATTACTTTTGGGAGCTACGGTATACACACAAGCTGTCTACGGTTTAAGGTTTAGATCCCCTCAATCCCCCTTAAAAAAGGGGGGAGAATTTTCTTC
This sequence comes from Oscillatoriales cyanobacterium CG2_30_44_21, assembly GCA_001873375.1. GTDB lineage: Bacteria > Cyanobacteriota > Cyanobacteriia > Pseudanabaenales > Pseudanabaenaceae > Pseudanabaena. Next base: position 6,831 of record MNZA01000160.1, on the reverse strand, counting down.
TTCCCCCTTTTTTAAGGGGGATTGAGGGGAATCATTCGTAACCTTTTGTCCTTCAGAATATTTGAGAAACTAGCTTTGACTTAACTCAAAGCCTGCCACAATTTCTAATAACTCTCCTGTAATTGCCGATTGACGCTGTTGTTGAAACTCACCCTTAAACTCAGTGAGTCGATCTTCGATGTTCTTTTCGGCAACTTGCATCGAGATTAGACGGCTGGCATTTTCACTGGCAAGGGATTCACCAAAAGCACGATAGAGAGAGATAAAAAAATATTGTCGTAGGAGAGAAGAGATTAAAACATCACTCGGCATCGTAAAGGTGGGGATCGTGCGCGATCGCCATTTTTGGCTTTCGATATCTTGCAACCACGCACGATCAAGGGGTAAAAGTATATGCTGAGATGGTTTGTAAGATGTATTGGAATGTAAATTGTTGTAGAACAAGATAATTTTTGTAATTTGTTGGCGATCGCGCCATGCAGCAATACGCGGTAACATTTCTTGCACCATGATCGTGATTCCCGACAGCGAACTGGGCATCGCAAAGTTCTCCTCGATCTGATAACCTTCACTTTCTAAATGCGGCATAATTCGCGATCCAATCGCAAAAACTGCCAACTGTGCAGTGGTGATTTGCAATTTTTCGATTTCTGCGATCGCATAGCGGCTGATCTGTTCGTTAAATTGACCGCACATCCCTTGTTCAGAGCCAAAGATAAGCACACCACATCGACCGATAGAACTTGTAAAAAGTGGGTTTGGCTCGACTTTAGGAAGATTGTGATCAGCAAGATTTTTATTTGGCGTAGATTTGAGAACGACGTGCAGACCCATTTTAATTGTACGGGTATATTCAGACAGGGAAGTAACGGCTTGTTCGTATTTATGGACATTCACAGCCGCTAGGACTTTCATCATTTTGACGACAGATTTTAACTCTTCAGCCATATGGATTTGACGTTGGAGCAGTTCAAGGGATGCCATAATTATTCCTCCAAAACCTTGGCGATCGCCGTTTCGGCAACTTTAAGCAGCGCTTCACGATCCTGTTCAGCTAAGAGATCCCCTTTTTCAATTTGCAAACATAGATCGGCTAATTGGGCGGGGATGGCGGCGGCGATCGCTTGTTCGGCGATCACCATTTTAGGGATCGGGACGCGATCGAGTAAGCCCGCCGTCACTGAAAGCAATACCGCAATTTGGATCGCCGCCGCCATGGGGGCATATTGCTTTTGCTTGAGAATTTCACGCACTTTGCGCCCACGTTCCAAGGTCAGCCGCGTTGATTCTTCTAGGCGCGTACCAAACCGCGAGAAAGATTCTAGTTCTTCAAATTGTGAATAGGATAGCCGCAAATCTCCTGCCACAGCACGATAGGCGGAAAGCTGAGTTTTTCCACCCACCCGTGAAACTGATTTACCAATCTCAATTGCAGGTAGTACCCCCTTTTGAAAAAGAACTGGCGAAAGATAAATTTGTCCATCGGTGATCGAAATTAGATTTGTAGGAATATAAGCCGCGATATTTTGAGCTTCAGTTTGCAGAATTGGCAATGAAGTTAAAGAGCCGCCACCATGCTCAGCATTGAGATGGGTCGAACGTTCCAATAAGCGCGAATGAATGTAAAAAATATCCCCAGGGAAAGCCTCTCGCCCAGGGGGGCGGCGCATCAGCAGCGACAGTTCGCGATAGGCGCGGGCATGGTTAGTGAGATCATCGTAAACAATCAACACATCGCGCCCTTGTTCCATAAAATATTCAGCCATCGCTGTCGCTGTGTAGGGCGCAACAAACCGCAATCCTGGAGGCTCTTCTCCTGCTGCCATAACGACCGTGGTGTATGCCATTGCGTCATGTTGGTTCAGGTCAGCGATGAGCTTGGCAACAGTAGCACTGCGCTGCCCGATCGCACAGTAAATGCAGAGAATATTTTTATCTTTTTGGTTAATGATCGTATCCAGAGCCAGACCACTTTTGCCCGTTTGCCGATCGCCTAAAATCAATTCTCTCTGTCCGCGCCCAATCGGGATCAAGGCATCGATCGCTTTAATTCCTGTTTGCAAAGGCACATTGACGGGAGCGCGATCCATAATTGCAGGAGCCTCACGTTCGGCAGGACGGCGTTGGGAAGTACGGATTAAGCCTTTGCCATCAAGGGGACGACCGAGGGGATCAACGACTCTACCCAGCAAATTTTCACCGACAGGGACATCGAGAACTTTACCCGTTCGTCTTACTTCCATTCCTGACTGAAGCGTATCGCTAGAATCAAGTAAAATCACACCCACTTCTTCGGGATCGAGGTTAAACACCATGCCCAAACTGCCCCCTGTAAATCGCACGATTTCTTCAGCTTGCACATGGGGTAAGCCGACAACTCTGGCAATGCCTTTGCCAATGGACTGCACGATGCCAATTTCTTGCGATCGCAGTTGTGATGAATGCAGATCGACAACTTCCGCATAAGTAGCAAAAGTATCTTCCAAAACAGTCTGTAAGGATTTCTCTAAAGCTATTTCAGATTGATAGTTCATAACTCCTCTAGCAAATTAGTTCTAACCTGTGACCGATTCTTCGGCAAAAACTGTAGCTAAATTCTCGGTAATTGCATCTAAATAAGCATCCATGCTCCAAGCGAGTTTATACCCAGTGCCGCGTAATTCAATTCCACAAATTAGATTAGATTGAATTTCATAATCTAGTTCCACTCTGCTCGAAGCATCAAAGTATGTTTGCAAAATATTGGCGATCGCCTCGCCGATATCATTCGGTAGCTCAAATGTACTTACCAAGGTCAAGGGAATAATGTCTGAGGTGGCAACGGTTAAAGTCTTTACGAGTTCAGTCCGCTCTGACTCATTTAGATTTTGCAATTTTTTTAAAAATAACCTTGCAATTTGCGTTTCCAGTTCTGATTCAGCAAGATCTGCCAAAACTCGCCGCACGGTTGCTTGTAACTGCTGCATGGTGCGAGCGCTGACTTCGTGCAGAAAAGACTCCTTTTGGCGTTGGAGCATGGATTGCCATTGCGATCGCTCTGCTTCCACAGACTCCTGCATCTCTTGCCGCAAATGTTGATGAGTTTGCTCTGTTTCCAATTGAGCTTGAGCAAGTAAGTCTGATCGATGATCTTTTAAATCTTGTCGCATTGCTTGATAGCGCTCTACCTCCTCTTCAGCTTTTTGCTGTTGTTGTGATGCCGAATCGAGGCGATCGCGAATCGTATCTTCACGCCGTTGCATCGCCTTTGTAATTGGCTTGTAGAGCCAACGTTGCAACACAAAAATTAACACCAAAAAGTTAACGATTTGGGCGAAGAAGGTAAACCAGTCAATTGACATTGATTCAGCCTCCGACCTTTTCAACGGCAGCGATCGCGTAGTTCCAAAACGGATTGGCAAACAACAAAATCAGCGAAATCACAAAGCAATAAATTGCCACAGACTCGATAAAGGCTAAACCCACAAACAGAGTGCGGGTAATCGTACTCGCGGCATCGGGTTGTTGGGCAAGCGAATTAAGGGCTTGGGCAACCGATTTACCTTCACCGAGGGATGGGGCGATCGTGCCAATTGCCATTGTTAGCCCTGCCATGATGATCGAGACAGTGGCAATCATCGTAACTAATAAATATAGGGATTCAGTTTTCATGACTAGCAGCACTAATATAAATAACGGTTAAAATTGAGAAAACATAGGCTTGGATGATTCCTGTCAACAAGCCCAAAGCCTGCATAATCATCGGGAAAAATAAGGGCGCGAGGGAAAGTAAAATTGCGCCGATCAGTCCGCCACTCATCACATTGCCAAATAAACGCACAGTCAAAGCTAGAGTTCGAGACAACTCGCTGATGATCGTAAATGGTAAGAGAATCGGACTAGGTTCTAAATATTGATGCAGATATCTAGAAATTCCCTGCTGGCGGATGCCAAAAAATGGAACGGCAAAAAATACCGATGCAGCGAGAGCTGACGTAGTGGAAAGTGACCCAGTAGGCGGTTCATAAAGAGGGATAATCGCCAAAAGATTTGCCGTAGCAATAAAAATAAACAGCGTTCCCACAAAGGGCAAATAGCGATTGGGAGGCTGTCCACTGGTTTCTTGAATCTGTTCCTGTAAATTTATCACCAGTATTTCCAGAAGGTTTTGCCACCGTGATAGTTTTGTTTCAATCGAGAGATGGCGCGTCACTAGCCAAGAACCAATCCCTAAGAGCAGCATCACCAACCATGTAAAGACTAAAGTGGCATTAATCGACACAAATCCCATTTGCCAATAGATAATCTGATCGGGGCTAATGTTCATTTAACTAAATTCGATTATATTTTGGGCTGGACTTTCTAGGCTGAATTTTATGAATGAGGCGATTGCGTACCCACATAAATGCACCTGTACAAATAAACAGATACCAGATCGCATTCTCCTTGGTGAGCATTATGATCAGTGCAAATCCAGCGATCGCGATCGCTAAACGTCCAAAAAAGCTGCCGTAGGTCAGCAAAATCGGATTTTCCGCATTCGGTAATTGCTGCACCGTCATCCACAATCCCTGAAAGTAAATATTTCCCAGCAAAACTCCCAAAGCCAACGAAATTAATAAAAAGAAAAGATAATTCATACTCGATATCCCTTCGCCTTAAGTGATTTGCTCTAATGTAGCTCTCTTTTAGTGGGTAATAGGGCAAATATGAATGTAAGTTCGTAAAAATTTACGACATTGTGATACAAGTCATTCAATCTATACATTGCCCATACATTATTTTAGACATCCTGATGTCATGTTAATCGCAATTGACAATAATTATTTAGATAGAACTTATAGTAACTTGTAATAAATATAGGCGATCGCAATGAATGATAAGAGTAATAAATTAGGACTTTGGATCGATATCAAGAAAGCTGTAATTGTATCTATGACAGAAACAGGAGAACAGATTAAAGAGATCCTATCAGAGGTCGAAACACAGCCTCGTCGTTCTGGTGATTCGCCGATGAAGGGTGATTATGAAGCGAACCGAGTACCTGCCGACAATCGCCAACAGAAAACGCTCACCCAAGATCTCAACATTTATTATGACGAAGTGATTAACCATATTCGTGAAGCAGAATCTATTTTTATCTTTGGACCAAGTAGTGCCAAAGAGGAACTTAAAGAGCGTCTGAATGGAAATAACTTGGGCGCAAATGTTGTCGGTGTAGAAACCTCTGACAATATGACAAATCCGCAAATCGCAGCAAAGGTTCGACAGTTTTTTGCAGAACAGTAAGTACAGCCTATTGAGGCTTATGGCTACGGCTATACAACAGAAAATTAAAACAGGAAAATATCGTGCAAATCCAAATCCGCACTGGGCATAACATCGAAGGTCACGAAGCACTAGCCACTCATTTTAGTGGTGTGGTGGAAGAGAGCCTGAGCCGATTCAGCGATCGCATTACTCAAGTTGAAGTTCATCTGAGCGATGAGAATAGTGACAAGAAGGACAGTCATGACGATATGCGCTGCATGCTCGAAGCCCGACTCAAAGGACAAAAACCTCTTGCGGTTACCCATCAGGCAGCGACCTTAGCCCAAGCCGTTGACGGTGCTGCCGATAAATTGACTAGATTGATTGATAGCACTCTCGGAAAGCTGCAACACCAAGAAAATCACAGAACTGACCCACCTCTATCTAACTCGATTAAGTAGCTACGTGAAAGATTAGACGTTGCAGCGCAAAGCGCCACAACGCTAGTCCTAGGTTTTAATAGTCAAGAAATTTTCTGAGGAGTCAGAGATGAATTCACAAGACCTTATAGAAACCGCTAAGTTCCTTATGGCTGATAGCAAAGGGCTACTGGCAATGGATGAGAGCAATCCCACCTGTAACAAACGATTCGCCAAGTTAGGCATTCCCCAAACCGAAGAAGCCCGTCGCGCTTATCGAGAGTTGCTTATCACCACACCCAATCTTGGTGAATATATTAGCGGCGCGATCCTTTACGATGAGACAATCCACCAGCAAAAGCAAGATGGCACGCCCTTTGTGAAAGCCATCACCGAAGCAGGAATCATTCTCGGCATCAAAGTTGACACGGGTGCTAAGGAGATGGCGGGTCATTCTGGAGAGAAGATTACCGAAGGGCTGGATGGATTGCGCGATCACCTCAAGGAATACGCTCAAATGGGCGCTCGTTTTGCCAAGTGGCGGGCGGTGATTACCATCGGCGGAGACTCTCAGAGAGAGAATTCCATTCCCAGCCGAGGTTGTATCGAAGCCAACTCGCAGGCATTGGCTCGCTATGCGGCGTTATGCCAAGAAATTGGACTAGTTCCCATTGTTGAGCCTGAAGTATTGATGGATGGCGAGCATACTATAGAACGATGCTACGAAGTAACGGAAGAATTTCTGCATACAGTTTTTAACCACCTTTATACCCAAAAGGTGCTGTTGGAAGGAATAATTCTGAAACCGAACATGGTGCTTTCGGGATTGACCTGTTCTGCACAAGCATCGGTGGATCAAGTAGCCAACGCCACGGTGAACTGTCTCTTGCGAAACGTCCCTGCTGCTGTTTCAGGAGTTGCGTTCTTGTCAGGCGGTCAATCTGGAGAACTGGCATCGGCACATTTGAATGCCATAAATCTAAGTTTCAAATCGCGATCGCCTTGGACATTAACGTTTCCCTTTGGTCGTGCGCTTCAGCAAACAGCTTTGGATCTTTGGCAAGGCAAAGAGGCGAATGTATCAAAGGCTTAGCAGGCTCTGTTGCTTCGGGCTAAGTGCAATTGGGCAGCGCGTCAGGGCAAATATAAGGCATAAAACCCAAAATCGGTTCGGCGGGCTGCG
>MNZA01000014.1 GCA_001873375.1 Oscillatoriales cyanobacterium CG2_30_44_21 | reverse complement strand
AACGCTAATCTTTGGGCGCAAAGCGCTATATACGGGCAAGCTGTTACAAAGTATTCGCAAGCTTGAGAATCTTTTGCCAATGTAACTCAGACACAGGAACCACTGAAAGGCGACTGATCCGAATCAAATCAAAACCTTCAAAATCATGATCTTTTTTAATTTCCGAGAGTGTCACAGGCTTAGGCAATATTTGTATTGCCTTAACATCAACCACAGCCCGTTTAGGATCATCCAATTTGGGATCGACATAAGGGCTAGTAATAACTTCCGCAATACCCATCGCCCGCCTCTCGTCGCCTGTGTGGTAAATCAGCGCCCGATCGCCAATTTGCATAGTGCGAATATGTTTCAAGGCTAAGTTATTGTTTACTCCATCCCAAATTGTTTGGCGATCGCGCTCTAAGTCAGCGTAAGAATATACATCGGGTTCACTTTTGAGTAGCCAGTAAGCCATGAAACCATCTCTTGATATTTGTCAAAATTTATAACCAAGAATATTACAGCGCCTTGCGCTTACTTAACCCATCGAGAGATTTTTATGCATCGCGGCAAAGCCGCGATGCATAAAAATCTCTCGGGGTCGTTTGATTAGCATTTACTTGTTTAAGAATTGTTAAGATATGGGAGTTACATCAAAACCTAGTCAGCTCATGCCCTTAGTCTCCGCACAACGTACCAAGCTAGACAATAGTGATGACGCTCTTTTTTATGATTATCCAAGATTTGTAAATCATGTGGATGATCAATTTATATCGCAGTTAACAGAGCTATATCGTCAGCGTTTACAGCCCAACACTCGCATCTTGGATTTGATGAGCAGTTGGGTGTCGCACTTGCCCGTAGAAATGGAGTTTAGCCATGTGGAAGGACATGGACTGAACGCCGAAGAACTTGCCAAAAACCCACGCCTAAATCATTACTTTGTCCAAAATCTTAATCAACAGCAGCAACTTCCCTTTGAAGATTGTTCCTTTGATGCAGTCATTAACACTGTTTCAGTGCAGTATCTTCAATATCCTGAACTTGTTTTTGCCGAGATCCATCGCATCCTGAAAGTTGGTGGCATCGCGATCATTAGTTTCTCCAATCGGATGTTTTACCAAAAGGCAATTCAAGCATGGCGCGATGGATCGGAAAGCGATCGCCCTAAATTGGTAATTAATTATTTCGCCTCTGTCCCCAAGGGATTCACACGCCCCGAGCTAGTGGCAAATGTGATGCCGAGTTCGCCTTTTTTAGCGATGCTAGGTATGGCAAGCCGCGATCCTTTTTATGCGGTAATTGCTACTCGTTGCCAAGTTCAGTAGTAGTGGCAGCGCTTTGCGCTCACTCATGTGATCATCGGCGCGAAGCGCCGATGATCACAACTTTCTCTGTAACCTTCAAAGCCTAAATAGGCGGTAGAAACTATTCGGTACTAATTGTTAAATAATTTTTTAACGTGAACGCCGTAACGACCTTTCTATCGCTTGCCAGTAAGCTCTCAAGGGAAACTGCGTATAGTCGCGAGTGATCGAAAGCAATACAAATAGATGTCCGCAAAAAGTGGCGATCGCCCAAAATTTGGGAAACCATGCGAGGGGAACATCAGGCTCTACAGGGAATAAATAAACCGCAGCCGTGGTGATCGCCGTGGGAATAATCACTAACAAAGCACCTAAAAGGCTAAGCCAACGACTCGTAAAAACCTGTACGGCATTGGCATTTTGCCAACTTTTTCCTGTCCAGACCCAGCGCAGAGTGGAAACTGTATCAGCCATTTTGAGAACCCGTAGATTGAGCCGCGGGTCAGCTTCAATCACAAAAATATGGCTGCAAAAATTGCAAGCTAAGGATTCCATCATCGGCATGGGTGCGACAGTGCCGCGCATACATACAGGGCAAGAGGACTCGCCGTAAAAGTAAGAATCGGAAGCATAACTCAAGGAAGTTTTAAATAGTTTATTTGCAAACATAGGTAGCTCGGCTTGATTAAAACCGTTCCACCCGCGTAGCGGGTGGAACGGTTTTAATTAATTGTACTCAAGACCCAACGGAACGCATAACGCCAACGCAGCGAAAATCCAGTTAATGCCGCTGCTTCGGCAATACTTTTAAGCTCTGGCAATCGGAAGCCGCGCAAAACTGAAAGTGGGGCATCATTACGCACCATGGGCGCAGCAGGCAACAGTCTGGTGAGGGCATAGATGCCGTAATAGGCAAGGGGATGGCGATGTAAATCATTGATCAAAATCCCTTGCTTGGCGACGCGCTGCATCGAACCAACGATCTTGACGGCATTGGCATGGGCGAAATGATGCAAAAACATCGCCGCGATCGCAATATCAAACTGATCATCACCGTAGGGAAGGTCAAGGGCATCGGCAACTTCTACTTTAATTTTGGCTTGCAATTCTTGGGGTAAACGCTTATCCAAAGCTGATCGCGCATAGGCAACGGTTACAGGATTAGCATCGATCGCCACCACTTCCACATTGATAGGCGGTGATTGCTGCGCTGCCCACCGCACAATATATTCAGGAAAATCGGCGATCCCCGTACCGATGTCCAAAATCCGAATCGGTTGATCACTCTGCGATCGCGCTTTAGTCCGCAAGTAAGGCGCAAGGATTTCCATGGTGGTGGCATAGCCGCCCAGCAGTTGGTTAATGGGGCGAAGTTGTTCCAAGGCATCGGTGAGACGCTCATCCTGAATTGAAAAATCATCCATCAATTCATCTTGATCGGTGCGGGCTTGAAATGAGGGCATATTTTTTAAGTGTCGCAGATAACTTATACATTTTGGCTTAACTGGCAAAATGATTATTACAGCGCTGTGCGCTTATTAAATCCCCAAAGTTTTTAAAAGCGCGGCGGAGCCGCGCTTTTAAAAACTTTGGAGTAATGGCAATTTAACTGCTCAAAGCCGCCCATGAAGTCAGATATTGCTAGTCGAGTCAAGCAAAAATTCAAAAAAGTTTCCATCGGATCGCTAATTACTTTTCCTTACATCATTCAAGTAACGGCGGCAGTTTGGTTGATTGGCTATTTTTCAGTGCAGAGCCAACAGAGGAATGCTAGTGAATTTGGTAATACCTTACGAGACAAGGCTCTTACCTATCTAAAGCATGAAATCTCTGAATATCTGCGTCCAACGATTCAGATTGTGAAACTCAATGCCCAAGCACCAACGGAGCAGCCTCTCAATATTCAAAATTCCCCCGAAATTATCCGTCAATTTAGAACTCAAATCAATGTATTTCCTTCCGTCAGAGAGGTGTTTTTAGGGGATGAGATGGGGAAGTTCTTGGGGGTCTTGCGGCAACCAGATGGCTCCTTGCTAGTCAAAGTTACCGAAAGCTTTCCGCGCCGTAATTGGTATAACCTTGATGCGCTGGGCAATTTGGGCAGTTTCTTCAAGTCAGAAGAGTCTTCCGATCCGCGGGTTCGTACTTGGTATCGGCAGGCGATCGCCAATAGTAAAACCATAAATAAAGTCACTTGGACAGATATTTATCCCTTTGTAGATAGCCCCGACATTGGGCTGGCGGCGACCAAAGCCGTGTTGGACAAGCAGGGAAAGCCTCTCTATGCGATCGCGGCAAGTCTAAGCCTCGGCAGGATCAATCAATTTCTTGAAGGTCGGCAGTTTAGTAAATCTGGTCGTACTTTTATCATTGAGAACTCAGGATATCTAGTGGCTACCTCAACTAAAGATTTGCCATTCACGATTGATCGAGAAGGCAAAGTTCAGCGAGTAAAAGCCATTGACAGCAAAAATCCCTTTATTAGTCAGACCATGGCTAGGTTTCGCCAAGGTCAGGAAAAGTTTGAGATTGAAGTTGAACAACAAGTTGATGGAAAAACGTTCAAGGAGAAGCAGTTTGTAGAAGTATTTCCCTACCAAGACGAAGCGGGCTTGAATTGGAATGTTTTTATTGTTATTCCTGAGTCGGATGTCCTGTCGCAAGTCAATCAAGGTGTAATTACTTTAATTTGGTTTGGGATCGGTGTTAACGCGCTGCTGGTATATATAGGATCAAGGATCACCAAACGCATTGTCAAGCCAATTTTTCAATTGCGGGATGCGAGCATGGCGATCGCCGCGCAAGATTTTGATCATCCCATTGGCAAAACTTGGATCGATGAATTATGTATCCTTGCCAATTCTTTCCGCCAAATGCGCGATCAATTAAAGCAGTCAAACTTGCAGCTTCAAGAATACTCGCGATCGCTAGAGTTAAAGGTCGAGGAACGCACACAGGAACTAGAACAGGAAATTAGCGATCACATTGCCATTCAAAATGAATTGCAAGAAAAAGCTGTAATCCTCAGCCAACATTATCAAGTTCTCAATGAACTTGCCAAAGATGAATCAATGCGCCAAGGCGATCTGTTAGTTAGCATTCAAAAACTTACGGATGCCGTGGCGCGAACTCTGCAAGTTGAACGCAGCAGTGTATGGCTGACCAGCCAAGAAGGTTCAGGCTGGAGTTGTCTGGACTTATTTCTATTAAGTTCCGAAAAGCATTTGACAACCCATGAGTTTACCGCTAATTTTTTGCCCAAGTACATTGGCAACCTCAAAACTGAACTGGCGGTGGCGGTCAGTGATGCCTTAAATGATGAGCGCACCGCCGAAGTTGCCGAAAACTATCTTATTCAATTGGGCATTACTTCCATTTTAGAAATTCCTTTGCGCCAAAACAACGAAATTGTTGGCTTGCTAAACCTCGAACATACAGGTGAACCCAGAAATTGGACATTAATGGAACAGAGCCTTGCTCGCTCTATCGGTGATTTGATTGCCCTTTCCCTTGAGTCTTACAACCGCAAAGTTGCGGAACAACAACTCAAAGAAAGCGAAGAGCGGTGGCATCTCGCCCTAGAGGGCAGTAATGACGGCATTTGGGACTGGAATTGCAAAACTAATTATGCTTTCTATTCCACCAGATATAAAGCCATGCTTGGTTATGGCGAAAATGAACTAGCGCCCCTAGGTTCCACTTGGGAAGGCTTAATTCATCCTGACGATCTTGAAAATGCCCTAGAGACCGCTAACAACTATTTAGACAGGAAAACATCTCAGTACGTCCTAGAACATCGACTGCGCTGCAAAGACGGTAGCTACAAATGGATCTTGGCGAGAGCCAAGGCTTTATACAATAAAAACGGTATTCCCCTGAGGCTAATTGGTTCCCATACGGATATTACAGAGCGAAAAAATTATGAAGAAGAACTTCGCCAAAGAGCGGCTACCCTCAGCCTCCATAATCAAGTACTCGCCGAACTGGCAAGAGATAAAGAATTACGCCTAGGCGATCTCCATAAAAATATGCAAGTTTTGACCGAGACCGTTGCCAAAACCTTAAATGTAGAACGGGCAAATGTGTGGATGGCAAAGCCCCACAGCATTGATTGGGAATGTCTCAATCAATATTTTTTGAGTTCTAACCTTCATAGCATTGAACCTGATCTGGCGATCGCCGCCTTTCCCAACTATCTAACCGCTCTCCAAACCGAGTTAGTGATTGCTTCGACTGATGTATTACAAGACCCGCGCGCTTGCGAATTAAAGGATAGTTATCTAGTTAAGCATGGGATTACCTCCATGCTAGAAATTTCGATTCGGCAAAATTTAAACACAATTGGAGTCTTGTGTGTTGAACATATCGGTAAAAAGCGAGAATGGACTTTAGAAGAACAAAGTTTTGCGAGATCGGTGGGGGATTTGGTGATCTTGGCGATCGAATCTTCCAATCGCAAGCTTGCTGAGCAGCAGCTCAAAATTAGTGAGGAACGTTGGCATCTTGCCCTAGAGGGCAATAACGACGGCATTTGGGACTGGAATTGTAAAACTAATGAGGTGTTCTTCTCGTCTAGGTATAAGTCGATGTTGGGCTATGGTGATCAGGAGCTTACGCCCGATGTGGACTCATGGCTTGACCTAATTCACCCTGAAGATTCTGATCGCGTTCGTTCGATTGTGGAAAGTTATTGGGCAGGGCTGGCTCCTCACTATGTCGCCGAACATCGAGTGCGCTGCAAAGATGGCAGCTACAAGTGGATATTGGCAAGGGGAATTGCTCTGTTTGATGCCAAAAATACACCCACCCGCATGATTGGTTCTCACACTGATATTACAGAGCGCAAGCAAGCCGAAATTGATCTTTCCTTAGCCAAAGAAGCGGCAGATTTCGCTAATCGCGCTAAGAGTGAATTCTTGGCAAATATGAGTCATGAATTAAGAACACCACTCAATGGCATCTTGGGCTATGTGCAGATCTTAGAACGCGATCGCCATCTTACTCCCAAGCAAGTTGAAGGGCTAAATGTGATCAAGCAATGCGGAACCCACTTACTGAATCTAATCGCCGATATTCTGGATCTTTCAAAGATAGAAGCCAGAAAGCTAGAACTAATGGAAACTGATTTCCACTTCCATAATTTTTTACAAGGCGTAGTGGAGATTTGCGCGGTCAGGGCGGAACAGCAAGCGCTGACGTTTACCTATTTGCCCTCGGTCAATCTGCCTGTGAGCATCCATGCTGATGAGAAGCGGTTAAGACAGGTATTGCTAAACTTATTGGGCAATGCGATCAAGTTCACGGCTATAGGTGGAGTCACTTTCAAGGTCAAAGCCATTTCCAGCAATATGCCTTATTTGCCCGCGACCTCCATGAATCTGGAAAGCAATGAAAACGGATCTGTTCTAAAAGTACATCGAGTTTGCTTTGAAATCGAAGATACAGGAATTGGGATTAGCCCCGAAAATATAGGGAATATCTTCACTCCCTTTGAACAGGCAGGGAACTCTCAAGCCAATTCAGAAGGGACAGGGTTGGGTTTAGCGATTAGTCAAAAGATTGTAGAAGTGATGGGTAGCTCGATCAAAGTATGTAGCCAACCGAATCAGGGTAGTAAGTTCTGGATGGAGTTAGACCTCAAAGCGACTAAGGACAGCTACGACTGGGTTCGCGTCAATAGTAAGTTTAACCAACGTAAAATCATTGGCTATAGTGGCGCTCAGCGCAAAATCTTGTTAGTCGATGACAAGTGGGAAAATCGCACCATCCTTGTTAAATTACTGCAAGAAGTGGGTTTTGAAATTATTGAAGCCTGCGATGGACAGGAAGCTCTCGATATAGCCAGTGAAAATCAGCCTGATTTGATTATCACTGACCTTGTGATGCCTGTTATGGATGGCTTTGAAATGATTCGTCAGTTTAGGCGATCGCCAATCTCCCAGAATATAATTATCATTGTCACCTCTGCTAGTGCCTTTAGCAAAGATGCCAATCAAAGCCTAGAGACAGGAGGGAATGACTTCATTCCCAAACCGATCAATTTTGAGAATCTGTTAGCTAAGGTTCAGACCCATTTAAAAATAGACTGGATATATGAGGAGGTTGATACATCAGAGCCAGAAGTCGGTCAGTCACCAGATCTGAACGCAGTGGATGTATTTTTAAAACTGAGATCTGCGAAAATTGTCGCGCCATCCTTGGATACGATTGATCACCTATTTGACCTCGCCATGCAAGGAAATATTAAGGCGATCGCCGCCCAAATTGAGGATTTAGAGAGTCAAGATATGCACCTAGCTCCATTCTGTGCTGAGTTAAAGAAATTGGCTAGTGAATTCCAGATCAAAAAGATTAAAGAATTCATTAAACAATATCGATCTTCGCCTTAGCTAATTTTTTGAAAGTGTGGCTGCGCCGCACTTTCAAAAAATTAGTTTTTATTAAATACCAAACTATTCAAACTGAAGCCATGACTAAAGAAGAACACAATTACAAGATTTTAATAGTTGATGATAATCCGAACAACCTCAAGGTTTTATCAATAACTTTGGATGTTTACGATTGGGAAATCTTAGTGGCTGTAGATGGAGAAGGTGCGATCGAACTAGCTAAATATACTAAGCCCGACTTGATTTTTTTGGATGTAATGATGCCGATCATGGATGGATTTTCGGCTTGTCAGATCCTGAAAAGTGATCCCGAAACCAGTGAAATCCCAATTATTTTTATGACTTCGCTTTCGGATACCCTCGATAAAGTCAAGGGTTTTGAATTGGGCGCAGTCGATTACATTACTAAGCCCTTTGATCGCGATGAAGTAGTTGCACGAGCAAAAACTCACCTGCAACTTAGATTTTTAGCTATGCAGGTAAAGGAAAAAAATCTTCAATTGGAGACTTTCACCCATGAGTTAGAGGAGCAGGTCAAATCACGCACAAATGAGCTTTCCAGCACTTTAGCTGACTTGCAAATTACTCAAAATCAATTGCTCGAAAGAGAACAGCGTTTAGCCTATGCCGCTTTCCACGATAGCCTTACCGATTTACCCAATCGCGCTTGGCTGAAGCAGCGATTAGAATACTTAACTAATCAAAATCATCTTTATGCGGTTCTATTTATTGATTTAGATCGGTTTAAGGTAATTAACGATAGTCTGGGACATCTCGTTGGTGATGAGTTGCTCAAACAAGCTACCCAACGACTGCGGAAAGTGATGCCGATTCGAGCGACAGTATCACGATTTGGCGGCGATGAGTTTGTGATTCTATTTGAAGAAATCAAAGATATTTATGAAGCTGTGAGTCTGGCGGACTTAATTCAGATAGAACTAGAACTTCCCTTTGATTTAGACAATTATCAACTCTTTGTGGGCGCGAGTATTGGCATCACCATTAGCGATGACAGCTACCAAAAGCCTGAAGATATTCTCAGAGATGCCGACATTGCCATGTATCAGGCAAAGCATAAGGGACGGGGGTGCTATGAGATATTCAATCCGCACATTCGCGATCAGGCGATCGCCAGATTAGAACTAGAAAATGCTCTGCGCCGCGCCGTAGAGCAAGAAGAATTGTCGATGTATTACCAGCCAATTTTTTGCCTCAAGAGCAATCAAATACGCGGATTTGAATCCTTAATTCGCTGGATTCATCCATCAGGAAAGCAAATTCCTCCGTCAAAATTTATTCCCATCGCCGAAGAGATTGGTTTGATCAATACTTTGGGATGGTGGATTTTAAGGCAGTCTCTCCAGCAAATGCAGAATTGGTATCAACAATTTAGAGATCGCCGCCTATGGATTAATGTGAATATTTCGCCGATTCAGTTAAAACAGGTAGACTTTGCCCAGGGTGTAAAACAAATTTTGGATGATTATGAACTTCCCAGTAGTTGCTTAAAGTTGGAGATTACCGAAAGTTGTCTACTCGAATCCACAGATATCGAAATTACGGCTTTAGATCAGTTTAAAAAATTGGGGATTAAGCTCTGTATCGATGACTTCGGTACAGGGTACTCTTCCCTTAGCCGTCTCCATGAGTTACCAATCCACACCTTAAAAATAGATCAAGCCTTCATCAAAGAACTAGAAGTCAATACCCAAAACAGCATCGTCACTACAATTATCAATTTAGCCCACGGACTAAATATGGAAGTAGTTGCCGAAGGCATCGAAACCGAAGAGCAGAGACAAATATTGCGATCGCTCGGTTGTGGATTTGGTCAGGGCTATCTCATCTCGATGCCCCTCAATGCGATCGCTGCTACGCAATTGTTATAGGTTTAGGCTTCGACCTCTTAGGGACTTGCGATTTAATTTTGACATAACACATAATATCGGCGTTGCATATATTCATAATAACAACGCAGAAAATAATATTGCATAATCAGTGTTGAAATACGCCAACACTGATTATGCAATGCCCAAGCTGCAACGGAGAAAAAGTAGTAAAAAACGGACATAGATACGGGAAGCAATGCTACCAATGTAAGCAATGCAAACGTCAATTTGTTGAATTCTTTCTATAGCGAACGAGGATATTCCGAGGATGCAAGGCAGATTTATTTAAAAATGT
>MNZA01000097.1:858-10875 GCA_001873375.1 Oscillatoriales cyanobacterium CG2_30_44_21 | reverse complement strand
AACTGTTTGTCATGGTGCGGGAGAATATGCTAGAGATGAAGATGGTGATGATTTCTGTGAAGTTCATGTCAATACCATGGAAGGCTTTTGGTCGCTTTTGCGCTCTTGGTTACGTCCTCATCGTGGTATTTCTCAAGAAAAGTTACCTTTGTATTTGGGCTTCTTTGAGTTTGTTCATAATGCCAAGAGGAGGGGAAAAGCTCTGCTGAGTGCTTTGTTGGACTCTCTCCTTTCTTTACCTCCCCGAAACACCTATTGAGCCAAAAAGAAAGCGTTGCTTCGCAACGCTTTCTTTTTTATTTATACAACTGCTGCACTGCGCTTGCGCCTGCCAGCGCTGGCTGTTGTCACAGTTGGCACAACTTCACTAGTCGCGCTAGCAGTAGCACCATTAGCTGAACCATTGCCATTGCTGCTAGCCACCGCAACTTTAGGCGTAGGCTTAACGCCTGCTTTTAAGGTGACACCCAGTGAGTTGGGTTTATTTGCTGGCGCAGGAGCAGATTGGGTGGATTCGGGCGGTGTTTGCAGTAGAAACGCAATCATTGGCTTGCTTTGCATTTGTTGACGCAAAACACGAGTAAGATCGCGCTCTAGTTGACCACGCAAACCAACCCAGTCCACTTCCAGAGATCCCACATTACGGGCAAAATTGTCCCAACTATTAGCGAGGGAGTTCTCGATGGTCTTGGCAACGGAGGCAATAATTTGGGAGCGCTCCATCGGTAAGACGACTCCGTTTAACTGAATATCGGGAGTAGTGGCGAGTTTGCCATCTAAGCCAACGGATACGGCAATCATGAAAATACCGTCACCCGCAATCAATTGGCGATCGCGCAACACATCACCCTTGACCATGCCATCGCGAGAAGAGTCCACCAGTTCCACTCCAGACGGAACCTTATCGACAATCTTCATGTAGTCTTGGCAAACCTCAACTACATCACCATTTTCTGCAATCACAATATTTTCGCTAGGAATGCCCATGCTTTCCGCCATCTTGGCGTGCTGCTTCAGCATTCTCAACTCACCGTGAGCAGGGAAGAAGAACTTAGGACGGACAAGCGCCAACATCATCTTATGTTCTTCCTGTGCGCCATGCCCAGAGACGTGAATACCTTTATCTTTGCCATAGATGACACTTGCACCCAAAGCCATGAGCTTATCAATTGTCCGCACCACAGGAATGGTATTTCCAGGAATTGGGTTCGCCGAGAAGATCACCGTATCGCCATCACGAACTTCCAATTGCTTGTGGCTGCAATTTGCCATGCGGGTTAGCGCCGACATTGGCTCACCTTGAGAACCAGTGGTCAAGATCAAAATTTGATCATCGCGGTATTGACGCAGATTTTGCAAAGGTTGGAATAGGTCATCACGGCACTTGATATAGCCAAGATTGCGGGCATGGGCAATCACATTCAGCATCGAGCGCCCGACCACACCCACGACACGTCCTTGCTTGTCGGCAATGTCCAAAATCATGCTCACCCGATGCACGGAAGAAGCAAAAGTGGTGATGATCACGCGACCAGTGGCGGCGCGAATATAACGCTCTAGGTTTGGATATACCGCTCTCTCGGAAGGGGTAATCCCAGGAATTTCGGCATTAGTCGAGTCACTAATCAGCGCCAGTACACCCTTTTCGCCATGCTCGGCTAAACGAGCAAGGTCAAAAAATTCGCCATCAACGGGAGTATGGTCAATCTTAAAGTCGCCAGAGTGGATTACCATCCCCGCAGGGGTGTTAATGGCGATCGAGAAACTGTCACAAATGGAGTGAGTATTGCGGATAAATTCCACAAAGAAGTTAGTGCCGACTCTCACTACGTCGCGGGGCATGACACGGCGTAGTTCAGTGCGATTGAGAACCCCTGCTTCCTTCAGCTTACCTTCGAGCAATGCCATCGCTAGTCTTGGACCATAGATTACAGGAATTTCAAATTGCTTTAAATGGAAGGAAATCGCGCCGATGTGATCTTCGTGACCGTGGGTAACAATCATGCCCTTGATTTTGTGCTTGTTTTCGCGAAGATAGGTCATGTCTGGAAGTACGACATTCACCCCAGGCATCATGTTGTCAGGGAAAGATAGTCCACCATCCAGCAGCATGATTTCATCGTTATATTCAAACACCCATGTGTTTTTACCGATTTCATGGAGTCCGCCGAGGGCAATGATCTTTAAGGAAGGAGCGTTAGATGTAGTCATGGTTAATTTGTTTAGTAAAAAAAGTGAATCTGAGCGGAAAATTCGTAATTGAATAAAAAGCTTAATAAATTTATTTCAATTACTGAATGATGGAAACTTGTGGGCTATTTGCAGATACATTCATGGAAATTTTGATATCAGTGACTAGATAAAAGCCGAAAATTCGTGATTCCCCGTCAGTTCTTAACTCAAGATATCAACTCAAATAATCCATAGAGTCTGCATTGAAAGTCCCTAATTTTAAATTTCTAAGTAGCTTGATTTAATTAAATCCTAAAATCAGAGGTTGTTCCGCCCGCGTAGCGGGCGGAACAACCTTTTTGGTTTTTAGTTTACTTATGCTTAGCTACTTAGTTTTAAAGTTAGGTAAGGATGCCAATTTCTGTGAGTACTGATTTCAGCTTTGCTTCTAATTCAGCAGTACCAGCAACTAGAGGCGATCGCACTAGCCCCGTATCCATACCCAATAAGCGTAAGGCTAGCTTCAGAGGGATCGGATTGCTGGTTAAGAATAAAGCCTTAAACAAGGGAAATAAACGAATGTGAATCTGCATTGCTTCCTGCACATTGCCTGTGCTAAAACTCTGCATCATTGTTTGCAGTTGCTTCCCGACTAGATGCGAAGCGACGCTGACGACTCCCTTTGCACCCACTGCCATCAAGGGCAATGTTAGCGAGTCGTCCCCTGAGTAGATGACAAAGTCAGAACCTGTGAGTGAGCGAATCTGACTGGCTTGATCTAGCTCTCCTGTTGCCTCCTTGATGCCGATAATGCTGGGAATTTCAGCTAATCTTGCCACAGTCTCTGGCTCTAACTTAGAACCTGTACGACTGGGGACATTGTAAAGGAGCAGGGGTAAGTCTGGTGCAGACTTCGCGATCGCTCGAAAATGCTGATATAGCCCTTCTTGTGGTGGCTTGTTGTAATACGGTGTTACTTGCAGTGTACCATCTAATCCCAGATGTGCGGCTTTTTGAGTTGCCGCGATCGCCTCGGAAGTGGAATTGGAACCTGTGCCAGCCATAATCTTAGCTCGACCAGCGATCGCAGACTGAATCACGGAAAACAGCTTGTATTCCTCATCCCAGCTAAGGGTGGGCGATTCGCCTGTCGTACCGCACACGACAATTGTATCCGTCCCAGTCTCGACCAAATGAATAGCAAGTTGTTCCGCTCTGTCATAATCGACAGCCCCTTCTCTATCAAAGGGCGTAATCATTGCTGTTAGTAAACGACCAAAATCGATTTTACTCATAGACTTTCATATAGATGCTCATGGATTTTCAAAGCCAAAAGCTACGGCGAAGGCGCAGCAAAGCTTTTGGGATTTTATAATATGGATTCAGCAATTAATAGCTC
Organism: Oscillatoriales cyanobacterium CG2_30_44_21; assembly: GCA_001873375.1. Classification (GTDB taxonomy): domain Bacteria; phylum Cyanobacteriota; class Cyanobacteriia; order Pseudanabaenales; family Pseudanabaenaceae; genus Pseudanabaena. The sequence goes on along the minus strand of MNZA01000097.1, from coordinate 7,304 downwards.
GGCTATCTGCACTGCATTCAGCGCTGCGCCCTTACGAATCTGATCGCCACAGATCCATAGTTCTAATCCATTTTCATGGGAGATATCTTGGCGAATCCGCCCTACCAAAACATCGTCCTTGCCACTTGCATCAATGGGCATTGGGAAATAATTTTTGTCAAAATCTTCGACTAAATGTACTCCTGCGCTACTTTTGAGGATCTCTCTAGCTTTGTCTGGACTGAAGGGATGGGCGAATTCCAAGTTAATTGCTTCCGAATGGGCGCGTAATACGGGGACGCGCACACAGGTCGCGGTAATTCGAATTTGGCGATCGCCAAAGATTTTGTGGGTTTCATTCACCATTTTCATTTCTTCCTCACAGTAGGAGTTTGCGGTCATTGGTGAATTGTGGGTGAACAAGTTAAAGGCTAGAGGATAGGGCAGAACTTCCGCGATCGCTGGCTCACCCTTCAAAATTGCTTGAGCCTGCAATTGTACCTCTTCCATCGCTCTCGCCCCAGCACCACTAGCCGACTGGTAGGTGGATACGACGATCCTTTGGATCGGTTGCACTTGATGCAATGGATAAATTGCCACTGCCATCAAAATAGTTGTGCAGTTGGGATTGGCGATAATGCCTTGGTGGTGTTTGGCGGCTTCGGGATTTACCTCTGGCACAACCAAGGGAACATCAGGATGCATCCGAAAGGCACTGGAGTTGTCGATGCTAACTGCGCCAGCTTTAGCAGCGATCGGCAACCATTGCTTCGAGATGCTGCCTCCTGCCGAGGCAAGCACAATATCAACTCCATCGAAAGATGTGGCATTCACGGCTTCGATAGTTAGCTCTTTGCCTGCAAACATGACCGACTTGCCAGTTGATCGCTCTGAAGCTAAAACCTTCAAATTGTCTAATGGAAAATTTCTTTCCTCTAGTAAAGCGAGAATTTCCGTACCAACTGCGCCTGTTGCTCCCAAAATGGCAACACTATACTTTTTACTCAATGAACCTCCGCAATAAAAACGTCAAGTTAGGGTGGAAAACTTTTGGCAGATCGCAACGATGACATCTGTGTGGCTAATTCATCGGCGTAGCACTTGTCACATATTAACAAACTTTAGGAATATGCCAAATCTTTTTAATTATTGTGTGTAGCGCCTAAGACGCTACATATGGATCAGCTACACAGGACTATAATCAATTGTGCGGCGTACCGCACAATTGATTATGGTCCTGTAAAGATGGCATCTTCAACATCTTGGCGGCTCAGGGAATAGGGAAATGCTCTTTGAATTTCTTTGCCGCCAAAAGCATCTTGGATATACCGCACCCGAATATCCTCAATATCCATGATAATTTCGGCTTGCCATGAGGTTCTTGTCACCCGCCAAATATTGGGATTGCTTTGATCTTGATAGCATCCCTGTTGATTTAGCCAAGCTTCGAGGGCGGGCAAGGGGTGATTGTAAAGGGGAGTTGTGGAAGAAGGAAGCGCCATAGGAGACGGATTTTATGAAGATTGTGGAGTTGGGAGTCTTAATAGTTGACTTTTGGTAGCGAAGCTTTGCAGCGTCATTAAAAATTTATCATCATTTTACATTTTACGATGCAGATCTGAGCGCAGTGGCGATCGCCTCGGGTAATAGGCGATCGCCGCGTAGCCAAGCTACTAATACAACTAATACTAAGCAGAAAACTACAGTACCACCAATTAATAGCAGTGCAAAGATCTCGCCGCCAGATAAAGGACGCTCAACGGGTAAGCCATCATCATCGGCGGTCTGGAGATTTTTATTAGATTGGCTGCCAATTTTGGTGCTGTCAGTATTTTTGTACTGAAATCGCGAAAACTGAATTCTTTGATTATAAGCTTGGCGGCGTTCAGGATTGCTGAGGCTGGCGTAAGCCTCATTAATCTGCCGAAACTTTTCGGTGGCTTCATCCTTGGGGAATTGCGTTGTATCAGGATGATACAACTTACTCAGGTCCCGATAGGCGCGGCGAATATCAATTTCGCTAGCCCAAGGCGTAACACCGAGGATGGCGTAATAGGTCTTAGACATAGAATCGCAAAATCCGCTAGTTTGTGTTGCTAACCCAAAACTGAATGGCGGCGCATTGCGCCGCTACTCAATCCTGGCTTTTGTGCCACAAGAATAAATTTGAAAGCGTTGCTTAGCAACGCTTTCAAATTTATTCTTGGTTGGGGTTTGAGCGCAAAGCACTACAACCACACTGGCAGCCGCTATATATTGTTATAGCGGCAAATTAAGGATTCTTGATGTTTTTGTCGCGTCAACTATTGATAAGTTGATAGGAGTATATTTAATCTCTGAGCAAGTAGTTGGGTGCAGTTAAATCCAAAGCACCCCTAGCTGTAACACACGCGGCGAGTGCGCTACAGCTTAGGATTCTAGTTTTTAGTTTGCTCAGCTTGATCGTAAGCTGCCATCTCTAGCCCATATCTTTTGTGCCATTTCTATGAATTGGACTCGCATTGTTAGTGCATTATTAGTTGTTCCGCTAGCCCTGACGGCGATCGCCCTCGGTGGTTGGGCTTTTACCGCAGTCTTTGCGCTGTTGGTGGTTTTTGGGCAGCAGGAATATTTTGCCCTTGTCAAAGCCAAAGAAATTGTCCCTGCCACCAAAATTACGATTTCTGTTAGTTTGGCTCTGTTGGTGGTTTCGCAGTTGCAGGTTGGTTTGGCAGATGCGGTCATTCCGATCGCAGGTACTTTTATTTGCTTTTATTTGTTGTTTCAGCCACGAATTGCCACGATTTCTGATATTTCCGCTTCAATATTGGGACTATTTTATGGCGGCTACTTGCCGAGCTTTTGGATTCGCATTCGCGGAATTGGTGACGGTACGTTGTTGGAAATTAGCGATCGCTTACAGCAGTTTGATTTTTTTACACAACTCCGCAATTTAGAGCAGCTTTCTTGGCTACGTATTACTTTCCCCGTTTCTTCAGGCTGCATTTATGTATTAATGGCGTTTTGCTGTATTTGGGCTTCTGATGTGGGTGCATACATATTTGGCAAAATCCTTGGGCGGACAAGGCTATCCGATATCAGTCCCAAAAAGACGGTCGAAGGGGCGATCGCGGGTTTGCTCTGCTGTTGTGCGACCGCGATTATTTGGGCTTTTAGTTTGGGCTGGTCGCAATGGTTCGTTTCGGGTTCCATTTTAGGTTTATTGATTGGGATCGCAGGTTTGCTGGGAGATCTCACCGAATCGATGATGAAGCGCGATGCAGGGGTAAAGGACTCAGGACAAATCATGCCAGGACATGGCGGTATCCTAGATCGCGCCGATAGTTATGTGTTTACAGCGCCTTTGGTTTACTACTTCATTACCCTCGTTTTGCCGATTATTCCCTAATACAGCCTATTTAGGCTTTGAGGGGTACAGAGAAAGTTTTGAAAGCGGCGCTTTCAAAACTTTCTCTGGGTTTTAAGTCAGCGCAAAGCGCTGTATACCAAATAAAGAAATGGCTTAGCCATTTCTTTATTTGAGAACTAACGTAACATTGTTGTCTCGGGGAGGAACATCACTAAAAGCTTCAAAATATTCTCTAACGATCGCAGGAAAATTGGGAAACTCAAACTTCGCATCGCCATCGGCAATATTTGCCCAAAAGTAACGCAGTTCAGGAGTAAGAGTTTCGGCAATATGTTCGGGCAGGTTAAGGGGAGCATGGGTTAGCAGCCTAATCACAAAAGGATGAGAGCGATCGCCCATCCATTCACGGGAAAAATGTGATAAATCAGATTGCTCAGGAATTGACTTAACTCTATGGGAAGTTATTTCTAAGCGATCGCCTGATAGGTCGGAAGTGTAGTTGAGAACGCGATAGGGATGCGGGTAACTAACCAAAGAGCCTGTAGTGATGTCATAAAAGTCATAGCGATCGCTGTAGGCGATATCTTGCACATGGAGATGTCCTGTAAAGACCATCTTGACTTTGGCTTCATAGAGAATCTCGCATAGTCGCTGAGGATTGCCAAGCATATAGCGCATCCCAAGGGCATTGCGCGATTGATCGTGCATATGTTCCAGCACATTATGATGGATCGTTACTAAGTTAAGTTCATAGTCTTGGCGACTCAACACTAGTTCCAACCAATCTAACTGTTCTGCATCAATCCAACCGATCTGATTTCCATGATGATCAAATTGATTGGAATTCAATCCAATTAAGCGAACATTAGGAATTACTTCACATTCATAGTAAAGCTTTTGCGGTTCACTAATTCCCGACTTAAATCCAAATTGAGTATAGTAGGGAGTGAACTGATCAAAAGTCTCTAACCTAGGCACATCATGATTTCCCGCAATCACATACACTGGATAGGGAAGCTGGGACAATCGCTGCGCTAGCCATTGATGATTTTCTGGTTCTCCATGTTGGGTGAGATCCCCAGGCAGCAGTAAAAAATCTAAGTCTAAATCTTCAAGTTGGGATAAGACTTCTTCAAAAGCAGGAATACTATATTCCACAAGATGAAATCGCGCTGGGTGATGCCAAATTGTATGGGGCAATGCAATGTGCAAATCAGAGGCGATCGCAAATTTAAACTTCAGTGTCACCTAAATCCCAACCATGAATGATTTGATTACCTTCTGATTATATACTCCCGCTTCACCGTAGAAATAGTGGTAAATCGCGAAGCCGCGCACGGCTCTAAAAATTAAAAGCGTTGCTTCGCAACGCTTTTAATTTTAGGACTTACGTTGCATGGCTGCGTCATTTTTTATTTAAAAACCCAAGAAAGGCTTAGCGGTGCTTCGCGCCGTTACGCCTTTCTTGGGTTAATTCAAGTGACTACGGCTATAAAAAAGGCTAAGTCGCACGCTTTGCGTGCGACTTAGATTTTTGGAGTTTGCGCTTAGCTAATTTATGTCTAGGGAATTAATGGAATAATCTTGCTGCGAGTAAACTGCTCGTAGGCTGATTCTAGGTTTAAAGAATATATTCCCTTGAACTTATAGTCTTTGTAAGCATCAGGTACTTTTGCAAATCTTTCCAATACCTGCTCTTTTGTCAAAACTTGCGCCTTCCATTCCAAAGCTTGACGCTCTAACCAACTGAAATAGGCTTGCTGAGCTTGTAGCCCTGATACATCGGTGACATCTCCATGTCCTGGCACAACCTTAGCTTCAGGATATACAGCAATCAAACGATACAGGCTGCCTTGCCATTGGCGCAAATCGCTATCACCAGTGTAAGGAATCCGCTTGTTAAAAACCATATCGCCTGTAAACAAGACTTTGGCATCAGGAACATAGGCAACCAAATCAGTACCAGCCGAATGTCCATCAACTCGCTCAATGCGTACTTGCCGATCGCCTAACCACAGATCAGTTTGGCTATTGACGATTACCGTTGGCGGCGTAATGCCATTGGTATTATTTTTACCGCTTTGAATATATTCACGAATTACCCCACGCCCTAAAACAGGAATCTCTTGCTTTACAAATACGGAATTTCCACCTGTGTGATCAGAGTGGTAATGGGTATTTAAAACATATCTGATGGGTTTGTCGGTCAAAGTCTTGACGGTCGCGATCATCAGTTCGGCGAGATCGGCTGACTGGAATGGGTCAATTACCAAGACGCTATCGCTGCCAATCACGATGCCACCATTGGCGATCGCCGCCGCAGGGCTAGCGGGGGGAAAGTCAGTGCTAGCGATCAGTGCATAGGTTCCACTAGCAACTTCTTGGAGTTGCAAGCCTGCACTTTGGAAGCTAGTGACTTTAGGCGCATCTTGAGCCACCACGGGGTTTAAGTTTTGTCCGATTGCGATCGGTACAATCGTGGCGATCGCTGCCAAGACCATCGCCACAATCAATCTAATCTTCAGCCTTTTCAGCATTTTCAATCCTTAGAGCTAGATTTTAAAGCGGTTACACTTTTCACCTAAGTTTAAACCACAATCAAAACCTAAAAATCAAGCTGCATCGAATCACACCTCAATTTGCTTTCTGCGGCGATCGCCTTTCCAATACAGAAATTAGTGCTATACGCTATCCTTCAGCTAGGCAATGGTCTTTAGATTCAGTGATTAACGTATTTTCGTTGTTCTTACCCTCGTAAAATGGTTGTTTCAAACTCTACCCCAAATTACCAGTCCAGTGCCGTGTTGGAGATGATGGATTGAACGGAAAACTACTGGCTAGTGGCAGCAAAGATAAGACTGTTAGAATATGGCAACTTAGCTAGGTGAATCCAAAACAATATGCTAACCCTTCGTTATCCGCATATTGAAAAAAGCGAACATCAGCCCGCACATTTGCAACGGTTGAGTACATCCCGTTTAAGTGAGAGACAAGCATCCAACACTGCGTTGGAGCCTACCTCAGCAAAAGCGATCTTCAAAAGCTAAAGATTATCTTTGAAAGCCCAACTAGACCATTACGCTGCAACACTAATTTATGTTTGCGATAGCTCAAGACA
>MNZA01000097.1:0-847 GCA_001873375.1 Oscillatoriales cyanobacterium CG2_30_44_21 | reverse complement strand
TTTTTGTCTTGGTGATTAAAGCCCAGAGTTATGAAAGGAAAAATCAGGCACTTCCATAATTCTGGGCTTTTAGTAATTAATTTAAAGCATTTATCTAAATTGTCTGAGCGATTCAGAATTTTAGAGCTTTACTTCGATATCCACACCAGCAGAGAGATCTAGCTTCATGAGTGCATCAATAGTCTTTGCCGATGGTTGGTAAATATCGATAATACGACTATGGGTGCGAGTCTCAAAATGTTCGCGAGAGTCTTTGTCTACGTGAGGAGATCTCAGGACGCAGTAGATACGGCGACGAGTCGGCAAAGGAATTGGGCCAACGGCAGCCGCGTTTGTACGATTAGCAGTTTCGACAATTTTTTCGCAAGAGGAATCTAGCAAGCGATGGTCGAAAGCCTTTAGACGAATCCGAATCTTTTGTTGTTGAGGTGCCACAGTCTTAGGAATTTATTCGGGTAAAATTTTCAGCGTTTCTTATGTTAGCACTCTGTTTATTTAAAATCAAACTTTTTGTGTGATGGCAGCTTGTTGGGGCTTTTAGTGGTACAGAAATTTTTTTAGACGCGCGGCGGAGCCGCGCGTCTAAAAAAAAATGGCTCAATAGGTGTTTCGGGGAGGTGAGTCAAAAGAAGAAATTGGTAATATTGTATGGAAATCTATAAGCGATGATCGCTATGCTGAGCATAAACTTAACACATTTAATCGATGACGCAAAATGCTACGAAACAGTGCGTCAAATGAGATGGATAACAGGAGTTTGCTGTCCAAAATGTAAAGGCTCAGAGGTAATAAAGCGAGGGAAAGATGAAACACAATCCGCTCGCCAGCGATACCAGTGTAAAACTTG
>MNZA01000179.1 GCA_001873375.1 Oscillatoriales cyanobacterium CG2_30_44_21 | reverse complement strand
CAATTGGCTCTAAAGAGGCTTTAAATCTTTAAGAGCGCGGCTCTGCCGCGCTCTTAAAGATTTAAAGCCTAAAAAGCTTTGCTGTATAAAAGCTTCAGTAGCAAGCCATAAAAATAATTTTAAAATTGCTAGTAAAAAGCCCACTCTGTCTGCTATATTATTTAAGCCTAATAATAAGGGCGCTTAGCTCAGTTGGTAGAGCGTCTCGTTTACACCGAGAATGTCGGCGGTTCGAGCCCGTCAGCGCCCATACAGTTTAAGTTCATCACATTAAAAACCGTTAAAGCATTGTTTCCCAACGCTTTAACGGTTTTTAATGTTCGAGTTTGAGCGCAAAGCGCTGTAAGGTAAAATTAGCCCATGAGTAAGAATCCATTTTTGCCCCAAGGTTTGGTGGGTAGACGGAAAGAATTAGCGCAGGTCAGTCAAATCTTGTCAGCAGATGGCGATTTGTTGATTGCGGGGGTGGCTGGCAGTGGGCGCAGAACTCTCGTTAAATGGGCTGCCCAATCCGCAGGGGCTAGAGTAATTACGGTCGATTGTTTGAGAGCGACAGATGGCGATCGCTTTTTGAAGTTATTAGCTGCAAGTTTAGTTAGTACCTTTAATCAACCCGAAGAATTAGAGAAAATCCAACACCTATTAGCCGATCAACCAGTAACCTTTTTAGTTAACAAACAATCTAAGTTGGAGATGCCTTGGAAGCTGACTAATGCTGGGTTGTGGCATTTATTTGAAAGATTATTGAGCTTGCCCCAACAGATCGCCGAATGGTTGGACTGTCGAGTGGCGATCGTGCTGCATAACTTCACGCATATTCGCTCATGGGATCGTAAAGGGGAATGGGAGGAATATTTGCGCCGTGAGATCCAGATTCAAAGTCGGGTCAGCTATGTGCTGATCGCCACTGTGCCTGAGCCTTGGATGCATAAACTAAGCTTGCACATGGTCGAACTTGCACCTCTCGAAAATGAAGATTTGCGGGTATGGATTGAGACGGCGATGAGCGATCGCGGTTTGAGGTTTGCCAATACAGATCAAGAAGTTACGGCTCTAGAGCTATTTATCGAATATGTGCAGGGAAATATGGGGGATGCGATCGCCTTGGCGCGGCGCATTTGGCTAGACTATCTCACTCAAGAGGAAGCAGTAGAATTTGTAATCCATCCTGACCTTGTACGCAAAAATATGTTGTCTCTGATCGAAGACCTTGCACCAACTTTTGAATCATTGATTATGCTATTGCCACCAACTCAAGTTAGGGTCTTGGAGAGCTTGGCGATCGATCCGACTGTCAGCCCCCATAGTCGCGAGTATGTGCAGAAGCATCGCTTGTCGAAGGGCGGTAGTTTACAAGGAGCGTTGGACAGTTTGGAACAGAAGGGGTTAGTTTATGGCGCTAAGTATGGCTATCGCATCGCCCTACCGACTCTACAGTTTTGGCTCAATCTCAGGCTGAGCTAATTAGTGATACTCCGCTTCGCGGAGCATCACTACAAATTTTGGTGACAAAAAAAGTTAACATTAACTTAATAATTGCTTACCTTGAACTTTATGACTCGACAACTCAAAAACATTGCCCCCCACGGTGGTGAACTAATTAATCGCCTCGCCTCAGAAGCCCAAAAAGAGGACTTTTATAGCAAAGCTGATCACCTACCCAAGGTGCAATTGACTGAGCGATCGCTGTCTGATCTAGAATTAATTGCGATCGGTGGTTTCAGCCCCCTCACAGGCTTTTTAGGACAAGCAGACTATGACTCCGTAGTTATGAATATGCGTCTCGCCAATGGCTTGCCTTGGTCAGTGCCAATCACCCTGCCCGTTACGGCTGCTGTCGCCGACACCTTAACCGTGGGCAACCTCGTCCGCCTCGATGATCCTAATGGCGTATTCATCGGCGTACTCGAACTCAGCGAAAAATATAAATACGACAAACTCAAAGAAGCCCTCCATGTCTATCGCACTAACGAAGATCGTCATCCAGGTGTGAAGGTCGTTTATGAACAGGGTGAAATCTATCTCGCTGGTGATGTCTGGCTACTAGAGCGTCGCGCCCATCCCCTTTTCCCTACCTATCAAATCGATCCTGTCGATTCTCGGCGACTTTTCATCGAAAAAGGCTGGCGCACCGTGGTTGGCTTCCAAACTCGCAACCCGATCCACCGCGCCCATGAATACATCCAAAAGTGCGCCCTCGAAATCGTTGATGGTCTATTCCTGCATCCCCTTGTTGGTGCAACTAAGAGCGATGACGTACCTGCTGATGTGCGGATGCGTTGTTACGAAATCATGCTGGAGCATTATTTTCCTCTTGATCGCGTCACCCTTGCCATCAACCCCGCCGCCATGCGTTATGCGGGTCCAAGAGAAGCAATTTTTCATGCCTTAATTCGTAAAAACTATGGCTGTACTCACTTCATTGTTGGGCGCGACCATGCAGGGGTGGGCGACTATTACGGAACCTATGATGCTCAGCATATCTTCGATGAATTTGAAGATGGCGAATTAGGGATTATGCCTTTGATGTTTGAACACGCCTTTTATTGCAAGCGCACTCTGGGCATGGCAACCACCAAAACCAGTGCTAGCCTCCCTGAAGAACGTGTCCACCTCTCAGGCACAAAAGTCCGCGAGATGCTCCGCCGTGGTGAATGTCCGCCTCCTGAGTTCTCTCGTCCTGAGGTTGCTGCTGAGCTAGCCAAAGCAATGCACAAAATGGCGATCGCTGAAGCAGGTGCAGGTTTCCAAATCTAACAAAGAGAATGGCGGCGCTTCGCGCCGCCATTCTCTTAGGGGATAGAGCGCTCTAAAATTGACAATGCCAAACTCCCCAGAAAATTAGATAAGGATCAAGAGCATCTATCTTTAATCCCCATTGCTTGAGCCGATCGCCATCACCACCTGTCAAGATAATGCGGCTATCGGGAAACTGTGATCGCCAATCATCAATATAAGCTTGCAATCCAGATAGAAAAATATGCGCGATGCCACTCGCGATCGCGGCAGAAGTATTGGTCGCCCAGCGATTTGGAAGAGCTTGGGGAATTGATATGTTTGGAAGTGCGGAGGTATTTTGATGGAGAGTTGTAAATTGCGATCGCAAGCCTGCGATGATTGCGCCACCGACTAGATTTTTTTGGGCATCAACTCCTGTGAGAGTCAGGGCTGTGCCTGCATCAATAACGAGGACTGGGTAGCCATAGACCTCTCCCGCGCCAAAAGAGGCTAAAGCGCGATCAACTCCCAAACTTGCGTATAGATTTTGTAATGGAATATTTGCGGTTGTAATAATTTGCGTTTGAGCTAATCCATGCCAATAAGTCACCAGATCAGCAACTACAGAGAAGATTGATATTTTCGCAAATTGTTGGTTAGAAAGTTCTATCTCTAACCTTGGTAAATCTTTGTGTATATAGGCATATTCCTGAGTGATTTGGCGATCGCGGTTAAATATTACAGCACGAATTCTCGTATTACCAATGGCAATCACTAGCCATAACCAAGATTTATCCATTTTGTTTTCTCTTTTTTAGCGTAATTGCGGCGCGAAGCGCCGTTTAAAAACCAAATCCAGAATAATTTTTAAGAGCGTTGCAAAGCAACGCTCTTAAAAATTATTCTGGGTTCGAGCGTTCTACATTCTAAATGAGTTGGGCTACAGGTATATTTTCAAGTAGATTCTGTTTTGTTAATAAATCCAGAACCGTGATGCGTAAAGTTCGCTTTGCATCAACTTGAAAGGAAACCTTAATGCGATCGCGACCTGTTTGTCCTAAGGGATCAAGCTTGGCTATTACAGAACCAAACTCATTGTCATTAAGGATCTGCACAGCGACTTGCCTATTATCAAGCAAACGTGTAATTAGTCGTTCATCTTCAAAATAGACTTCCACATCAGTCTCACCTAGCTCACCAATCACTAGCTCAATACTAGGCTGATCTGGCATAGAAGCACCGAGAATTAGTTCTACTGGTTTTGCTAGAGGATAAACTTCCCCAGATTTAACAATCTGATGCCAGTTGTGCCTTTTATAGCGCTTGTCCCAATAGCGCACGCCATAACTGTGATAGAGAAAGTCCTGAAGTTCCCAACCTTGGGAAATTGCGCCATGGGCGATCGCCTCAAAGGGTTTGTCTGATTTGACTTGTTCAGCCTTGAAATGACTCAAAGCCCATTCCTTTACCGCAGGGATTTGGGAAGTACCACCGACTAATAGCACAGCATCAATGTTCTCTAAGTTAATATTTTGGCGAAGAGCTTGTTGGCGGATACTATCGAGAGCTTTGTTAAGACTAATAAAAAATTGCTGTTGTGTAAGGATTTGAGATAATTGCGATCGCGTAATAGTTAACTCGTAAGACTCAAAGGTTTGATCATCAAAGTAAATCTCTGTAGCTGATTCAGTCTGGGATAGGGCAATCTTAAGGCGTTCTACAAGCCTTGTGACAATGGAGTTTTTAGGCAATCCTAAAGTTGCATGAAAATAGTCCAGAATCCAATTATCAATATCGATTCCTCCCAGATTTTTGCCTGTCTTAGCAAGAACCTTGGCACTTTGAGAAGTTTGATTACTATTTGGTAAATTAGAATTTTTAATAGTGCGATCGCCCCATTTGAGGAGAAATCCCAACGGAGATTTAGGCTGACTTGATTGTTCTGCTTGAGCAAAGGATAGCTTGACTAGAGACAAGTCCAAAGTGCCGCCACCAAAATCAATCACTAAAATAGTCTCATCACCGCCATTAATTCCGTAGCCTAGAGCCGCCGCCGTTGGCTCATCAATAATGCTCACCCGATTAATTTCTAGCTGCTCACAAACATTTCCCAACCAATTGCGGTAAGCCTCAAAACTATCCACAGGAACTGTAAAAACCAATGAATTTACATTAGGTAAGCTAGTAATAATTCTCTTTAAAAACCATGCTCCGACAAGTTCAAATTCCACTTCCCGACCATCAATTTCTGGTACAAATACATTATTTGATGTACCAATTGCTCTTTTAAAAGCCTTAAAGAATCGAGTTGTACCTTGATGTTTTTGATTATCTAAACCGCGATCGCCAACTTCTTGACCGACTAAAACCGTCTCCTCTACAGCATCCTGCACATAGACATAACTAGGAATTAACGGTGGATTATTAACTATGTTAGTGCTGTATTCATCAATCTTAACAGTTTCTATTCTTCCATTCTCATCAATTCTAGCGACAATTGTATTGCTAGTTCCAAAATCAATCGCGTAATCCATTTGCTAGCCTGTTAAAGATCTGCCAATTCAAGGATGCTAGTAAGTAGCTAGGCATAAGTAACCTGAAAACCTAGGAAGCTGTGCTACCCGCGCAGATTCTGGTTTTAGGTTTTAATTATTTTGGGCTACTTAAAAACCAAGAATGTGGTTCCGCCCGCGTAGCGGGCGGAACCACATTCTTGGTTTTAACCATGTTGAGCTACTTCTCACGGGTTCTAATGAGGCACAGAATACTGCGTAGGCAGTAAGATAGTCAAGAAATTTTTTCGGTCTATGATTTATTAAATGACCGGCTATGGCTGTAATTGCGCTCAGCTATTTATAATGGTGTCTGTCAATTGTGAACAACGGAAAAATGACAAAACCCAAAAAAATGCATCTATGGATTCCTGAACTTTTTAGCAGCAAAGGCGGGATTCAGGTGTTTTCAGGCTTTTTTCTTCGAGCAGTTCAAAATCTCTATCCACAGGCTGATCTGGCAATATTCATCAAAAATGATACCAATCAAATTATTCGAGACTGCAAGGATGTAAGCATTAACAATGGATATTTTTATGGCACAGGTACAACTAGCTCTCCTTTCAGAACAATTGTATTTGCCCTGCGCCTGATCATCTCCGCGATCGTCCAAAAACCTGACCTGATCGTGATGACCCATCTCAATTTTGCGCCAATTGCTCTACTTCTCAAAAAATTAATTGGTACAAAATATGTGGTGATCGCCCACGGCGTAGAAGCATGGGACATCGACAATCAATTACTCAAATCAGCATTGCACAATGCGGATTCTATTCTCGCTGTAAGTAAATACACACGCGATCGCCTGCACAAAGAACAAGGGCTTTCCCTCGAAAAGATAGGGATTTTGCATAATACTTTTGATGCAGATAATTGGAAGATTGCACCTAAACCTGAGTATCTGTTGGCAAAGTACGGACTCAAAAGGGAGCAAAAAATTATATTAACGGTATCTCGTCTAGTTGAATCAGAGCAGTACAAAGGCTATGACAAACTTTTGGAAGTAATGCCAGTAATCCGTAAACTGATTCCAGATGTACATTATGTAATTATTGGCAAGGGAAGCGATCTTGATCGCCTTCAACAAATCATTAAACAAAAGCATATTCAAGACTGTGTTACTCTGGCTGGTTTCATTCCAGATGCAGAGCTTTGTGACTATTACAATCTCTGCGATCTGTTTGCAATGCCTAGCAAAAGCGAAGGATTTGGAATTGTCTATTTAGAGGCTCTAGCTAGTGGCAAGCCTGTCATGGGAGGGAATTTAGATGGGGCAACGGATGCGCTTTGTGACGGTAAACTCGGAGCCTTAGTAAATCCCGATGACTTACAAGAAATTACAGATACGATCTTCAATATTTTAGTAGGAAGCTATCCAAATAAAAAAATCTATCAACCCCAAAAGTTAAGAGAAGAATGTATTAATACCTTTGGGTTTAGTCGATTTCGAGAAAATATAGGCGATCGCTTACAACAATTTGAACTCTCTCCTAGCACTCAGTAAGAGAAATAGCGATCGCCCAATTTCGACATCATCTCTACTAGACCTATTGGGAAATAGTAAGTAGCTTCGCGCGATATTACATCCGTTCCAATACTCTAATACCAAGCAGGCTCAAACCTAATTTCAGTGTCTTAGCAGTGATGTCGCATAGACTAAGGCGAGAAATCTTTTCTGCCTCCACTGCTTGCAGGACAGGGCATTGCTCTAAAAACTGATTGAACTTTTGACTCAATTCAAATAGATATTGACAAAGGCGATTGGGATAGAGTTCTTCCGCCACCGCATCGATCGCTTCCGCAAATTGTAGCAGGTGCTTAGCCAAAATAATCTCTGGATCAGTCGTTAGTTTGATCGCGGCATCTAAGCTAGCAAAATCAATTTCTCCTTTTCGCCCAATTCCCTGCACCCGCACATAGGCATAAAGCATATAGGGCGCGGTATTTCCTTGCAAAGCCAGCATTTTATCGAAGCTAAAAATATAGTTGCTAGTGCGATTTTGGGAGAGGTCGGCATATTTAACGGCTCCTAGTCCCACGGCTTCCGCAACATCCTGTTTAAATTCTTCTGTTGCTTCAGGATTACGGATTTCGATGTCTGTCCGCGCACGGGCGATCGCTTCTTCGAGCAGACTCTTGAGAGCGACTGTATCTCCTGATCGCGTTTTAAATTTTTTGCCATCTTCACCCATCACCAGTCCAAAGGGAACATGAGTGGTCTGTACCGTTTCAGGAATCCAATTGGCACGGGTTGCGACTTGAAAGACTTGAGCAAAATGTCCCGACTGACCGATATCGGTTATGTAGATAATGCGAGTTGCCTTATCTTCGCGAATGCGATAACGCAGGGCGGCGAGGTCGGTGGTGGCGTAATTGTAGCCACCATCAGACTTCTGGACAATCAGCGGTAACGGTTGTCCATCTTTATTACTAAAACCTTCTAAAAAGACACATAAAGCCCCTTGATCTTCTTGTAATAAGCCTGTCTCGCGCAGATCGGTAATTACATTGGATAGATAGGAATTGTAAAAGGATTCTCCCCGCTCAGTTAATTGAATATTCAGAGCATCATAGATTTTTTGAAATTCGCGGCGAGACTGTTCACAGAGGAGTTGCCAAGCTAGTTTTGCCGTAGGTTCCCCCGCTTGAAGTTCCACTACTGCCGCTCGAGAAATCTCTTTGAAGTTCTCATCTTCATCAAAGCGTTTTTTGGCGGCGCGATAGAGTTCCACTAAGTCGCCGATCGCGATCGCATCGGCTTTGGTAAGGGCATCTGGATAAACTTCGCGCAGGTAAGTAATCAACATCCCAAACTGCGTCCCCCAGTCACCAACGTGGTTTAAACGCAGTACGTCATGTCCTTGAAACTCCAAAATGCGAGCAATGCTATCACCGATGATCGTGGAACGCAAATGTCCAACGTGCATTTCTTTGGCAATATTAGGGCTAGAAAAATCTACAATCACGCGCTCAGGTTGATCGACTTTGGCGATCGCGAGGCGATCGCTTTTTTGCATCTTGGCTAAGTGTGACTCGATGTAACTAAGTTTTAGTTTTAAATTAATAAAACCTGCCCCTGCGATCGTGGGTGTTTCAAAGATGTCATTAATCGAATCATCGGTAAGAAAATTGGCAATTATCTTAGCCGCAACGTCTTGGGGCTTCTGTTTTAGCTTTTTGGTTAGCCCCAGAGCCGCATTGCATTGATAGTCGCCAAATTTGGCATCCTTCGAGGGTGCAACCGCAGGATCATGGTTTGCGTAGTCTGCGCCAAATGCTTCAGCGATCGCCTGCGAGAAATGAATTTTTAAGTCGGATAAAAGGGAAGTAGTCATCAATTTTAAAAGTCTTTAGCCCATATGTTTTGTTTACAGCGCTTTGCGCTCCAACCCAAGGAGATAAATGATTATCGGCGCATTGTGCCGATAATCATTTATCTCCTTGCAGTGCGTTTGATTGGCAATTGCTGTAGGTTGGCTAAATATAGCAATCTAAGGGCTGTGCCGTAAAACAAGGAGCCGATTTTTAGTGACGCGGCTTCGCCGCCGTCACCAATAATAGATTTGAAAGCGCTGCGAAGCCGCGCTTTCAAATCTATTACTGTTCTTGGATTGAGCGCAAAGCGCTTTACTGTAGTAACGAGTATGGAGGGGTTCGAACCCCCGACCCTCAGAACCGGAATCTGATGCTCTATCCAACTGAGCTACATACCCTCTTTCAAGCAAAATCATAGCACACACCGCTTTCCCATAACAATTGCCTAGACTTGTAAATCAGTTTATTTATTAATATCGTCAGCTTTAAGCATATTTTTCCGAAAAAGCTGTCATGGCGTCCAACTGCGAATCTATCAACAAACATTGTTCTAAATGCTCAATATCCAACTCAGGTAGCCATTCACTGCGATCGCTCTGTACATATTCACCATCAACTAAGCGATATATACTAATTTTGTCTTCTACCCAAAACCAAACTTCTGGAATATCCCTTAGTTGATATTTCCTTAACTTCTTAACGCCTCCGCTAGTAACCACAATTTCGATACATAGGTCAGTCTTGGCAGGATCATTACCAAAAGCAAAGGACAAATCAGCTTGGAACTCAAGACTAGGTTCAATTTTTTGGGTATAAGCACCTGTTGAGGTAAAGCGGATGCGTTTAATAACGAAATAAGAAATTAGCAAAGCCCCTATCAGACTGGATATCATTTCATGCCGCAAACCAATACCCATGATTTCTAGTTCTCCTTCACAATAAGTCATCCGCACTCCACCAATTTCATCAAAGGCAGATTGCAAAGTTTTGAACTGTTCCCAAGTGACCCCCCATTTAACGAGATATTGGTTTTCTGCCTTAGCTAAAGTCTGGATCATTGCTTTACCATCGCTGCTGAGTGTTTTGAGTATAACCAATTAATATCAATTGCCTAATGTGAGACTGCACTTCTGAGAGCTAAAAACGAAATATAACAAAGAAGATACAGCCTGTTGAGGCTTAGAGTAGTACATAGAAATTTTGGGAAGCGGCGCGGAGCGCCGCTTCCCAAAATTTCTATGGGTTTTAATTATGAAGTAAAGTGTGATTAAGCGGTGGATATGGGAAAGCGATCGCCACACTACACTTGTCGGCACTGGTCAGTTAATTAGTGAGACAAAGAAAACCCCTTGAGGATAGTAATTCCAGCATAGAAACAGGACGATGAAAAAGTCCGATTGCCATAGCAGGGGTCTTGTTCTTGCCCAAGCCCTCATGAGGTCGTACCCAATTGTGAATTAAGCGTTGTACCGTGACTGCTCGTTGCAAGCCCTCGGTATTTTTAGCATACAGGTTTTGTCTGCGGCGAAAA
>MNZA01000272.1 GCA_001873375.1 Oscillatoriales cyanobacterium CG2_30_44_21 | reverse complement strand
CTTAAGACTATCCTTGAGGCTTTAAATATAGTCATTGCTTAGCTTTCGCTAATTGTATCTTATTTTGTTAAGAAACGTGTGCGGTCGCCCTATTGGCGATCGCTAATTGCTTGCTCTAGTACGCGCCGTAAATCCGCTTCGGTTAATGGCTTTAATTGAAACAATCGCGATCATCTGACTAATGCTTTATTAACTTCAAAGAAAGATTCTCGGTAGTTGCGCCAATGAGAATGATTGTGCCATTTTCTACCTAAGGTAGTAATGCGTCTTGTTGGGACTTGTTAAAGCGATGCACTTCATCGACAAAGAGAATCGTGCGTTGATTGTGATAGCCGCGTTGAGTTTGGGCGGTTTCAATCGCTTCTCTAATTTCTTTTACACCTGCGAGGACGGCGTTGATAGCAATGAAGTGGGCGTTGGTGGTGTTGGCGATAATTCGCGCTAGGGTGGTTTTGCCTGTTCCTGGGGAACCATAAAAGATTAGTGATGACAGGCAATCTGCTTGAATGGCGCGGCGGAGCAGTCTTCCCTGTCCGAGGATATGTTCTTGTCCGATAAATTCATCAAGGTTACGCGGACGTAGGCGATCAGCAAGTGGGGCTTCTGATGCGGTGATTTGCTGGCGATGGTTCTCGAATAGGTTCATATTGTGGGCGATCATACAATAAAATTATTGCTGTATAACCCTTATATAGCGAGAAGTACTTTAAATCTGGTCAAAACGTTTTGACCAGATTTAAAGTACTTCTCGCTAAAATTACCATAACCCGTTATGCTTCTCATAAGAAACGTCATAAACTGTTGTCCATGACTCATGTAATTGCATTTTTTAATCAATCAGGTGGTGTTGGTAAAACAACTGTCACTCAAAATATTGGATACCAACTCTCCACAAAAGGGCATCGTGTCTTGCTCCTCGATATGGACCCACAAGCATCCTTGACAACATTTATGGGGCTAGATGTAACCCAATTAGACAAGACAATTTATGATGCTCTTGTGTCTGAAACTGACGAACTGATCGCTATTTTGCATGACTTACATAATATGGATTTATCCCCATCAAGTATTATCTTGGCTAATGCGGAGCAAGAGTTAGTCCTAGCCGATCAGCGCGAATTAAGGCTAAAGTTAGCCCTTTCCCAAGTGATAGATAATTACGACTTTGTATTGATTGATTGTCCTCCCAGTCTTGGCATCTTAAGCCAAATTAGTTTAGTTGCCGCCACAGAAATTATTGTTCCGATCCAAACCCAATTCAAAGCATTGATGGGAACAGACTTTTTACTAAGTACGGTCAAAAAAGTGCAACGGCGGCTTAATAAAGACTTGAAAATTGCGGGTTTTATCCCTACTATGTTCTCCTCAGCAAATGCCCTTGATCAGCGTACTCTGGAAACGATTGTTGAACAATTATCCCCGATCGCCCAAGTGTTTTCGCCAATTCCTCGTGCTACTGCCCTAGCTGAAGCCTCAGAATATGGCGGGCCATTAGCAACATCACCAAAGAAAAATTCGGCAATTATCGAGATTTTTGATGAGATTACTACTGCCCTAGAAAAACTATGAAGCCTCAACCTAATCCAGAGCGACTCAAACTAAGGAATGTTGTTCTATTTAATGAGAATGACTCAGCGCCAAATGCTCTCACTCCCAATACGATATCCCTCTCCAAGATCGTATTATCTAACCAACAGCCTCGCCGCTATTTCGATCCTGAAAAAATGTTCACACTGGTTGAGTCTGTCCGACAACATGGCATTCTTGAACCGATCCTCCTACGCTCGCTTGATAATGATACTTATGAATTAGTGGCTGGTGAACGTCGATATCGAGCCGCTAAAGAAGTTGGTCTAGATGCAATTCCCGCAGTTGTACGTCAAATGACTCCAGAGGAAGCATTACAAATTGCTTTAGTTGAGAATCTTCAACGTGAAGATATCAACCCCGTTGAAGAGACTGAGGCGATTTTGCAACTGTTAGTTTTGAAGTTAAATCTGTCAATCGATGAAGTCACCGCACAGCTATATCGAATGCGTCATATTACTCGTGGTGAAATTGGTCAAAACGTTTTGACCAGTCTTGAATATGATGAGGCAATTGTCTCTGTGTTTAGCTCACTAGGCTTTAAATGGGAGTCGTTTATTACATCTCGCTTGCCATTATTAAAACTGCCGTCAGAAATTCTAGATGTTTTGCGGCAGGGCAGAATCGAATATACCAAGGTTCTAGCGATCTCTAGAATCAAAGATGAGATCTCCCGTCAAGAGTTGCTTAATCAAGCGATCGAGCAAGGATTATCTCTAGTACAGATACGTGAACTAATTGCTGTATTACCTCAATCACAGTCATCTAAGCATGATCAAAATAAATTAAAAATTCAAGTAGATACAGCATTACGCGCTTTGAAAAAATCCAATGTTTGGAGTGATCCTAAAAAACAAAAACGTCTAGAAAAATTAATGCAGGAAATTGAATCTTTAATTTCTGGCGCATAATCTAATCTAGGAAAATTATATGCCGAACATATACTAAGTTCCTCAAGAAGTATCTCAGCTAGAAAAATTTAAGCAAATTGTTTCTGGTAAAAATATCCAGATTAAGCGCATTATTTCCACAGGACAAACTACAACTTCAGGACAATGGTATGACCAATAACTTGATGAATGGGTGATTTTATTGCAAGGTAAAGCCGAACTTTCCTATGTAGACAATACGAGAATAAAATTAAATGTAGAAGACTATCTGATCATTCCAGCCCATACAAAACATCGCGTTGAATACGCCAGTATTGAGCCACCATGTATTTGGCTCGCTGTGCATGGGCAATTTTCACCTTAGCTAATCCAAATCTCGTTGGAATCATAAAATCTTCCACGTTGTTCAAGTTTGAAATCACCTAAAAGTAATCCCAGCCAAATTTCTACGATGGGTAAAGATAAAACAGCTTGTAAATCTACTAAACGCATAGGAGGAAAGTTGATTGCAATACATTGGGTGATCGCCTCAATCCAACTCGAAACATCTTCAGCATAAGCAGTACTAATCGCCCGTTCAAATTCCTCCTCCAAACTAAGCAAACTTTCCTGTTCTAAAGCTTGAATCAAAACCTCCTTATCAATTTCGCCAACAATCGAATTACCACTTTTCCTTTGTTCGGAAATCTTCCTCGGTAAACTCTGCAAAGGCTCTATAAACTGGTCAAAATCCACCACCATAGACTGACGCACATAACGATCAAAAGCATCATCAGCCATAATCGGCTCGCCCTTTACCGCACGAGAATGTAACTCCTCAAATAAAAAATTAGAGCGATCGCAAAACAAATCAGCAATCTGACAAACCGCTTCTCCTGCTATTCGTAACTGCGATCGTGTATCGAGATCAATTAGAGTCAGATCTAAAAGCTTAAATACCATTGGCAAATTCGCATCTTCAGGAGTTTGTCTCGCAGTCGAAATAACATCCCACAAATTTATCTCAAGTTGTTTAACTTTCATGGCTTCTCCAGAAATTCTGTGGTGAGCGCTTCGCGCTCGCCACAGAATCAGTCGGAATGACAAGGGCAAGGACGCAAAGGACAAAGCCAAGGATCGAGGCGTTCTTGACTAGCAAATTTTTTAATCCCATAATTTGACTCTAGTAAAACCAATACCTTCTGCACATAAGTATGAACTTGTGTCGCAACCATCCCCGCACAATGAATTGGCGGAATTGCGGCGAACTTTTCTTGTCCTTGCCAGACCTGAACAGCGATCGCATGAATCGGCGTATCCGTTCCCGATGGTCGATAAACTACTAATACCGCCCAAAATACTGACGCAAATTCATCAATATTCACAACCAAACTTTCATCAGAATCACCACGTTTATGAGCGCGAATCAGATTTCGGCGATCACGATGTCTTGCATAAGAACGGCGACTATAGCAAACCGCAGGATTCCAACAGCGATCGCCCAACTCACCATGAAGTTCTTGAGCCTGAGCTGCCGAAAGCATCGCACATTTTTTACACTTTTCGGGAATAGCTTTAGTCATGGGAAATCAAATGTGTTATGAATACATATTATTCATTAGGTGTACATTACAGAAATAGCAATACAAGGAAAGCTAGACTTAACAAGTAAAATTAATGAACTTCCTGCCGATATATCTGTTGATAAAAATGGTTGGAAGTCCTTTGAGTTAGATTGTGATAGTCAAATCTTTAGCGTCACGGTGAAGCCCAAGGTCTTTAAAAAATTGGAAGATGCACAAGCAAATTATCCACAATGGGTAGCGGCGATCGCGGGAAAGATGGGTGAAGCTACTGAGACAGGATTTGTTTTGCTTGAGCCAAATATCCAAGTATTTGAGAAAAAGCCCAAAGAAGCCAAACCTGTGGAGTAGTCATTGTGAAAAAAGCAATATCGTAAATATTGCTTTTTTGTAATCTAAAGGCTAAAAAATCTCTGATATAGTGAATTTACCTCGTAATTGGTTCTTCATGGCAGATATTTTAGAATTAGGACAAATTGTTAGAGTGCGATCACGCCAATATTTAGTCGAAGAAGTAATTGCTCCCGATCCTGCTCATCCGCAGGGAGATACGGCAGTTAGATTGGCTTGTTTGGATGATGATGCTCAGGGGCAAGAGTTACAGGTATTTTGGGAGAGGGAGATTGATGCTGAGGTGATAGGAGCATCGACATGGGATATTGTGGCGCGTCGGGGCTTTGATGAAGCGAAGAAATTCTCGGCATATCTGCATACATTGCGTTGGAACTGTGTGACATCGACTGACCCGAAATTATTTCAAGCGCCATATCGTGCGGGTATAGAGGTGAAATCTTATCAGCTTGAGCCATTACGCAAGGCATTGTTAATGCCCCGCGTGTCTCTTTTCATTGCCGATGATGTGGGCTTGGGCAAAACCATTGAAGCAGGTTTGATTTTGCGTGAGATGCTGATGCGTCAGAAGGTACGTCGGGTAGTCATTGCTTGTCCGCCTTCGGTGGTGCTGCAGTGGCAAGAAGAAATGGAAAAGCGATTTGGTTTAATCTTTACGGTTTACGATCGCGATTTTGTGGCAACGAAGCGGCGGGAACGGGGCTATGGGATTAATCCTTGGCAATTGCATAATCGGTTTATTATTTCCCATTCTTTGTTGCGGGATGAAAACTATACGGTGGGCTTGCGGGAGTGGTTGGGAGATTTTAACCCAGCGAGTATGTTGATTTTGGATGAAGCGCATAATGTGGCTCCTGCGAGTAGCTCTCGCTATGCGATCGACTCACAACTTACAAAAGTATTGCGTGATATTGCTCCCCGTTTTGAACATAAGTTGTTTTTATCGGCAACGCCCCATAATGGTCACTCCAATAGTTTTGCAGCACTTTTAGAAATGCTCGATCCACAGCGTTTTTGTCGGGGTGTATCGGTTAGTGGCAAAAGTGGCAAAAAGTTACTGGATGCGGTGATGGTGCGGCGACTGAAAAAAGATTTGCGTGAAATTGGCGAAACTGATTTTCCAAAGCGTCATGTACTGCCTATCTCTGTAGACAATTTGCCAGAGGATGCTCCAGAACTAGAACTATCGCGACTGTTGCAGGAATATCGTATTTGTCGTGAGCAGAGGCTCAAGGATGCCAAGAAGTCAGAACAGCGATCGGCAATGCTGGTGATGATCTCGTTGCAAAAGCGGTTGTTGTCTTCGATTGAGGCTTTTGCGCGGACGCTAAAAGTACATCGGCAAGGCATTGAGAAAAAAGCATCTAAGAAAAGTTCATTGAATGATGATTTTTCATTGCTTGGTGATTCGCTGAATTATGATGACGATCGCGCAGAACTATTAGAAACAGAAGTGATGGCGGAAGAAGATGCCCAAATGTTAGCCGCGACCGCGATCGCATCTGCTGAGAATATTTCGGTGCGAGAGCAGGAATTACTCGATCGCATGACTACCATTGCCGAGCGATCACGCTATGAGCCTGATGGCAGAATTAAAAAATTAGTTGCATGGATACGCGATCATCTCTGTCCCGATCTGGGACAGGCAGGCGCAAAGTGGAACAATCGCCGTGTTTTAATCTTTACAGAATATACAGATACAAAACGCTATTTAGAGGAACAGATTAGGTTGGCTATTGATGGCTCAGATCTTGCTCATAAAAGAATTGATACTTTTCACGGTGGCATGGGAGATGATCGCCGCGAAGCGATAAAAGCAGCTTTCAATCACGATCCTGTCGATAATCCTTTGCGAATTTTGATTGCCACTGATGCGGCTAGGGAAGGGATTAATTTACAGAACTACTGTGCAGATTTATTCCATTTTGATATTCCTTGGAATCCTAGTCGGATGGAACAGCGCAATGGGCGGATTGATCGCAAATTGCAACGGGAAGCTGAGGTTCGTTGTCATTATTTTGTGTTGCCACAGCGTCCTGAAGATCGGGTTTTAGCGGTGCTAGTCCAAAAAACGGAGACCATCCAAGCGGAATTGGGTAGCCTATCGCCTGTGATTGAGAAAAATATATCTAAGCTCTTAGAAGGTGGGATTTGGGCAAAGGATGCTAAAGCTGAAAACTCGATCAAAGAGGCGATTGATAAGGCGGATACTGCTGACATTAACGATGAGCAGAGTCAAACGAAAAAAGTTGCCATTCTTGAAGAGTTAGAAATTAGTCGTCCTGAGTTGCAACAACTACGCCAGCAAAAGGAAGATTTAGAAAATATGCTTAAAAAAGCGCGGGAATGGCTGACCCTAGATGATCGTCATTTTCGCGAAACCCTATCCGCATCTTTAGAAATATTGGGCGCACAGACGCTAGGAGCGATCAATCCCGATGATGCTCTTAAGTCGCCCGATACTGCCCGTTGGTATTTCCCTGAAGATGAAGCCAATGCTGACCCGACGTGGTTAGCGGCTTTGGATAGTTTGCGATCGCCCCGTCAAAAAGGACAGAAACTCTGGGAATGGCGCAACGAGTCACCGATCCGCCCGATTGTTTTCCGCGATCCTCAGTCCCTCGATGGTGAGGTGGTGCATTTACACCTAGAGCATCGACTGGTACAGCGTTTGCTAGGGCGCTTCCTATCCCAAGGCTTTTTGCATGATGAGTTAACTCGTGCTTGTGTTTGCCATACCAGAGAGACGATTCCCAAAGTAATTGCGCTGGGTCGGTTGTCGCTCTATGGCGATCGCGCCACGCGGCTGCATGATGAAATTGTGGCGGTGGCGGCGGAATGGAATGATCCTGCCTTGCGTGGTCGGGCAAAGTTGCGACCGCTTGGGGAAGGCGATAAAAAAGATGTCTTGCGAGAACTTGAGGATGTTTTAGCCACACCTTCGTTGTGTAATGTTTCGCAGTCTCATCAAGATCAATTTAAGGCTTATGCGGCACGAGATGTGGAAGAGTTAATTCCCCGTTTGGAAGAGCGTGCTGAGATTTTGACGGAAAGGGCAAAGCGGCTATTAACGAAACGTGGTGAAGATGAGGCGGCGGATATGCAGAAATTGTTAGGAGAAAAACGCGATCGCATTCTTCAGCAGCAGTCTCAATACAAAACTCAGCAACTTTCGCTATTTAGTGCGGAGGAGCAAAGGCAACTCAATTCTGATTTGAGACATTGGGAAGAACGATTGCTGAAATTAGAGCAAGAAATCATCATCGAACCGCAACGGATTCAAAAAGTCTATGAGGTTAAGGCAAGTCGGATTGAGCCTGTGGGCTTGGTTTATTTATATCCAATTACAAGTTGACTGTGTAACCTAATAAAATGTAGCCTTGTAGAGTAAAGTGAATTTGCAATGAGTCACAAAACAAATCTTAAAACAAACCTGTTTAATAATCGAGATTCTATTCTGTCTTTAGCTCAGAAATATGGAGTTAGGAACATCAAGGTATTTGGCTCAGTGTCAAGAGGGCAGGAAACAAATATTAGTGACATTGATTTGCTAATTGAAATGGATGAGGAGCGTAGCCTGCTTGAATTTGTGGCTTTTCAGCAAGCAGTTGAAGATCTACTTAAATGTAAAATTGATTTGGCGGAACCAAATACATTGCATCCTTTATTTAAGGCTCAAATTCTAGAAGAGGCAATCGCTTTATGAAAGAGCCTCTCGTTTATCTAAGCAGTATTATCGAATGTATTGAACGGGTTGAAAATTATACAAATGAGGGTAAAGATGCTTTCTTAAGCTCTAAGTTAATTCAGGATGCAGTAATTCGGAATCTGGAAGTAATTGGTGAAGCCGTAAAACAGATTCCTGATGAACTGAGACAAACTTATCCAGAAGTACCTTGGCGACCGATCGCAGGTTTTCGAGATGTGTTAATTCATGACTATCTGAAAGTTAACTTAAACCGTGTGTGGCGGGTGGTTGAAGTTGACCTGCATCCGTTTAAATCTCAGATATTGGCAATTATTCAAGAAACTCAAACCCCTGATTTATAAAATATTCATAAAATCTCAATTTATCTCAATTCACTATTTCAATCTGTAAAAGCAAAAATCATGACAGACGATCGCGAATTATTTGTACATAAGGAATGGTTAGGGCTGATTCAGCCTGTGGGGTTGGTGGTGACGGCGCGATCGCTGGCTAGGGCGGAGGCAACACCAGATCGGGCAGATGGCACAAGGTTACAGCCGATTTTACGGGAATTACTGGATAAAGATGGGGTGCTGTCGGACTTTCGGGCTTTGATGGAGCAGTTTTTGGAGTGGGACAGTCAGGATTTAGTGGCTGCACCTGAAGGGGTTGAGTATTATTTAGAAAACTATGGCGAGACTTTGAAACCTAGCTATGCTTTGCCGAATCCAGATGGGGAAGGCTGGTTGTTGTTAGTGCAGGAAGTAGAGGCAGGAACGGGGCTAGATGATAAGGCTAGTTCGCAGGGGTGGGAGGTGACACCGCAGCAAAAGTTTGAGCGATTATTGCGGGGGCAAAAAATCCCGATGGGATTGTTGACCAATGGTAAGGAATTACGGTTAGTCTATGCGCCAGAGGGTGAGTCTTCGGGACATTTGACTTTCCCTTTTGCGGCGATGGCGGAGGTGGCAGGGCGATCGCTACTCAGTGCTTTTTATATGTTGCTGTCTAGTTATCGCGTTTTTCAGGCAAATGTGATGGGGGACGATCGCCGCCTCTGCAAAATCCTTGAGAATAGCCGTCTGTCACAAAATGAGGTGTCTGAGCGTTTAGCCGATCAGGTTTTGGATGCTCTATGGGAATTGTTAGCAGGATTTCAAGCGGCGGATGCTGCGGTTAATGGCAAGATTTTAAATCCCCCTCATCCCCTAGCCCCTTCTCCCACGAGGGGAGAAGGGGAACAAGAAAATTCTAATTCTTCTCTTACTCCCCCTCTCCCTTTTTGGGAGAGGGGGCAGGGGGGTGAGGGTCTTATGCAGCGTATTTATGGCGGACTAGGAACAGTTTTGATGCGGTTGGTGTTTCCGCTTTATGCCGAAGAGCGGGACGTGATGCCTGATGATGCGACAGGGTAACTATGCGGTGACGGGACTTTATGACAGGTTGCGGGATGATGCGAGTAATTATCCTGACACGATGGAGCAGCGTTTTGGGGCTTGGGCTTGGTTGTTGAGTTTGTTTCGCCTTGTCTATGATGGCGGTGGGGCAACTGAGGACTATTTACCCGCTAGACATGGGCAGTTGTTCGATCCTGATGTTTATCCCTTTTTAGAAGGAAATGGTGAGGGCGTTCCCCGTGTGTCTGATGGGAAGATTTTTCGGGTTTTAGATAAATTATTGATTTTGGAAGGCGATCGCCTGTCTTATCGATCGCTAGATGTGGAAAATATTGGCTCGGTCTATGAGGGCATCATGGGCTATCGGGTGGAACGCGCTGAGAGTGTTTCCCTCGGTGTGACTAGCAAGCCGAAAGGCTCGAAGATTAGGGCGACCGCACACGTTTCTTAACAAAATAAGATACAATTAGCGAAAGCTAAGCAATGACTATATTTAAAGCCTCAAGGATAGTCTTAA
>MNZA01000107.1 GCA_001873375.1 Oscillatoriales cyanobacterium CG2_30_44_21 | reverse complement strand
CGCTTCTTGGGTTTTAGCGGCTATATAAAAGCGCGGCTCCGCCGCGCTCTCATAAATTAGAAGTTATAACCAATGCCAACGACAATACCGAGATTTGTGTTATTTAAGATGGCGAGATTGGCGGCGACATTGACCGTGAAATTAGACGATAAGGGAATGTCAACTCCTGCGGTAATCAATCCACCATAGCTACTATTAGAACCTGCATCGATCGCGATCCCGCCACCGACATAGGGAGAGAATCGGAAATCGCTAAAGGGCTGTTGCGGAGCAAAATCATAGGTGACGGGAATCAAGATACTTACAAAGTCTCCCAATAGAAATATGCTAGGACGGATGGATATGGTTTCGGTCAAGCCTAGCTTGCTGATCAGGACTAGACTGCGATCGCCAGAGTTGCCATTGCCTATCGAACCAAAGTTTAACCCCGCCCCAATGTAGCTAGGTCCCGAACGAGTGGAGCGAAAGATGCGATTGCCATTGCTGTCGGTGGGTGGCAGAATTTGGGCAATCGTCTTGGGAGAGTTGAGGGTGACGGCTTTGGCGGCAGGGAGCGCGGTTAATGTCGCCACTGTGGAGACTTTGCCCTGTGGCAATGGAAAGCTTTCAACTACTAGGTTTTTGGTTGGATTTGCGGGTTTGGCAGCTTTATTGGTGTTGGCAGTGATTGGGCATTGGTTACTCCATCCACATTTAGAAGGAGTGGCAGGTTCGGCGGCGACTCCAGCAATCGCGCTACTCGTTAGTAGGAGAGTGCAGCCAGCGAGAAGATTAAATTTCATGGTGTGATTCCTTTTTAGGCTTTGTCCTATTTACCTATTAACCTCACATAAAGCTGTTTAAGATAATGAATAGAATGATTGACTTTGAAATAAAACTACAGATGAAAAAGATTTGTATATTTATTATGATTCCATTTCAATACTTCTCAAGCAACTCATGATTAAAGCCTTGAAATCGTTGCGAAGTAAAGATTTCAAGGC
The DNA here is from genome assembly GCA_001873375.1 of Oscillatoriales cyanobacterium CG2_30_44_21. Classification (GTDB taxonomy): domain Bacteria; phylum Cyanobacteriota; class Cyanobacteriia; order Pseudanabaenales; family Pseudanabaenaceae; genus Pseudanabaena. The sequence goes on along the minus strand of MNZA01000107.1, from coordinate 9,021 downwards.
TTTAATCATGAGTTGCTTGATTTTGAATACAAAATGTTGTAGTTCAAATTGAATAACTCTGAAGATGTATATTACAGAAAATGAATAAATTATTATCATCGCGCAGTATTCTTGAGATGAATGTTATGTTTCATTTAACTTAGTTACAAAATTAATTTTAGAAGCCCAAATCTCTCTTTTTTTGCGATTAAAAACTTTATAAATATACAAGTCATACATGAGTTTTTCACCTTATGGCAAAGCGATCGCTACGAGCATCAACATCTGGAATCAAAAAAGCCAAAAAGCAATTTGCTCTCAAAGGTTGGACACAGGAATATCTAGCGAATGAAGTTGGGATCAAGACGAGACAACCGATTTGGCGGTTTTTTGGCGGACAAGCGATTGAACGTTATACATTTTTTGAGATATGTACGCGATTGGAACTTGATTGGCGAGAAATTGCCTTTGAGCCACCCCTCGAATACATCGCTCTGAATAATGATGGAACTAGTGACTTTGATGAATTGAGCATCGATGCGCTGGTCAAAATCGTGCGATCGCAACGGCGCGATAAAGTCAATCATCAATGCGGCATCTTGAAGTTATTGGATGTTAATCGTCCGATTAAAATCGAACAGATCTATATCGATGTGAATATTCTCGAACAGATTGCCAGTCAGCAATGGCTAGAAATCGCCGCCGTCAATAGCCTCACGCCCGAAGACATTGACCGCTTTGGCTTGGGTAAAATTGTCGAAAGTCAAATCTCAGGCATAGAAGCCGTTGCTAAGTACAACAATCTCCGCGTATTAGGCAAACCAGGATCGGGCAAATCGACATTTCTCAAATATCTTGCCATTAAATGCAATCGCGAAAAAGCAGATAATAGCCGCGTTCCCATTTTTATCAAACTGCGCGACTTTGCAGAATGCCATAGAGAAGATCGGGAACTCAATTTTTTGGAATTCATCCATCAAGAATTTTTGACTTCCGATATTTCGCAAATGTCTGTGATCAAGAAGTTATTACAATCAGGAAGGATCTTGCTATTGATCGATGGCATGGATGAAGTCTTTCAGGAAGAGGAACATACAATCCTCAATGAAATTCGGCGATTTTCGGTTAAGTACCACAAAAATCGATATGTGGCATCCTGTCGCACCGCTTCGCAAAGTTTAGCTTTGCAAGGCTTTACCGATGTGGAAATTGCGCCCTTTACGCAAATGCAAATTGAAAGTTTTTCGCAAAAATGGTTTGTTGCCTTTAACCCATACCCTGATGAGGGCATCGCTGAGGCCCAGCTATTTATCGAAAAGCTAGAACTGCCCGAAAATTGGCGCTTTCGCCGCATGATTACGACACCTCTATTTCTACATCTTGTCTGTTCTGTCTTTCATCGCCAAGGCAAATTTCCTCTCAAGCAAGCCGAATTTTATAAGCAAGGGATGGATCTGCTGCTCGGCAAATGGGATGAAGCGCAGGGCATTGAACGGGATCAAATCTATCGCGGCTTTTTGCTGCCCCAAAAGCTGAAGCTACTGAGCCAGATTGCTTCGGCAACCTTCGAGCAGGGTCAATACTTCTTTGAGCAAGGTGTCGTTGAGCAATATATCGGTGACTATCTGGCAAGTTTGCCCGAAGCGAGTAATGATCCCGAAGAAATTGAACAAGCAAGTGAAGACATACTAAGGGCGATCGAGTCTCAACATGGGCTGTTAGCCGAACGCGCAAGAGGGATCTTCTCTTTCTCTTATCTTGCCTTACAAGAATATTTCACAGCGCGTAAAATCGTTGCCAATCATAATCTTCAAGGCTTGGGAAAGTCTCTCCAAGGGCTAGTCAACCATATTACTGATCCCCATTGGCGCGAAATCTTTTTACTAACGGCGAGTATGCTGCGTAGTGCCGATGGCTTGGTGGAGTTGATGAAGCAACATATCGATACGCTGGTTTCGGAAGACCCCTATTTGCAAGATTTTTTAACTTGGGCAAGCCAAAAGTCCCAATCCAATCCCATCGAAACCAAATCGGCAACAGGTCGCGCCTTTTATCTTGCCCTCACCCGTGCGCCCAACCTTGCCCCCAACCTCGCCCTAGCCGCCACCTTAGATCAGGCTGAATTTTTAGACGCGGCTCTGGATGACCTATTGCGCGAATCGATGATAGAAAATAGTCAAGACTTCGCCTATGTCCATACTTGCGCCGAAGCCCTCAGCAATATTTTAGGAATTGTCGTTGATATTGGCTTTCATAAATCCCTTCAGCAGCTCAGCGATCAATTGCCAGATGATAATCATACAAAGGAAAGCTTTGATAATTGGTGCCAAAAAAATTATGCCGCGTGGGTAGTCAAACTACAGGAGGCGATCGCCACCCATCGCAATATCGGCAACCAGTGGGATTTTAGCCTTCCCCAAGAAGAAGCTCTGCAACATTATTACAAAGCAAATCAATTACTGCTCGATTGTCTCAGTAGCAATTGCGAAGTTACCACCAGCATCCGCGAAGAAATAGAAGCAACCTTGTTGCTGCCCCAACAAGAAATAGAAAAACGCGAATGGGCATAGTTTTGGAGTTTTGTTTCTTAACAAGGCTGGCTACAGCTATAGTAAAGTCATAAACCTGAGCCAGTTAGAGTGCTTTTTATGGTTGCAGCAGAGCTAATCTCAACATTAAAAGGGCTTAGTCGTTTAGATAAGTTCCATATTGTGCAGATTCTAATCTCAGAATTAGCCCAACAGGAAACGAGTCTAATTGAACCTAACCAATCCTATCCAGTGTGGTCGCCCTATGATGCTTTTGATGCAGCAGACACAATGTTAAAAGTGCTGCAAGATGACAAGGCTAGAGATCATGGGTAAACGATATCCAATTAAGCCCTCACCCCTAGCCCCTCTCCCGCAGGAGAGGGGAACAAGAAAAAATTAGAATTTTGCGCCCCTTCTCCTGCGGGAGAAGAGGTTGGGGGATGAGGGGGAATTTTACTTTGCGTAAGTTCTAATCCATTTATATCTAGTAACACTGTATTAGGTGAAGCTTCATTCCGTCCTATTCACTCTCGTACATGAGCAGTAGTTCAGAGAAAATTTTGCATCGCGGCGGAGCCGCGCTCTATTAAACTTTGCGACCAAATCAACCAACTCATACATCCCACTTACTAACTCAACCATTGCTCTGACAAGGTAAGTGTATAGACCCGTAGGCAAGCCCAAATGATTAACTTAAACGAGCAAACAATACCTGACGAAATCAACGAATCTCATGGTCACACCGTTGACAGTGAAGGCTTGCTTAATAACTATGCGATCGAGCTGCCGATGTATGTGGAACACAACGCTTCTCTATCAGAATTGACCAATAGAGTTTCGGTTGTGGACATCTTTGAGTCGGAAGGTAAAGCTAAAAAAGCAGTATTGGATATAGAGGAAAAGGGATTACTCGTTTCTCACATTTCCATCGTTGCCAAGAACTATAAAAATGCTCAAAGCGCGATGAATTGGGAAAACATTAACGCTGAAGGTGGCCTAGCCGCAGTTTTGAACAAGCTGGGGATCAGTGATAAGGCGATCGCCAGATTTATTGAGGCGATCGACAATGGCAAGTTTTTGATCATTGAAGTGGGCAGCGATCGCGAAGCCAGCCAAGTCCAACACATCCTCGAAAAATCTGGACATTCCCTTCAAGAGTAGAACTTAATCATTAGCTCAAACCAAAAGTTGTTCCGCCCACCTAGCAAGCGGAGCAATGTCTGGATTTTTTTATTTAAGAACCCTTGCTGGATTTGGTTTTCAATTCACAAAAGTGTGACTACACTTTTGTGAATTGGTATAAAACCTAAAAACTCAGAAGGTTGTGCCGCCCGGGCGAAACAACCTTCTGGGTTTTTAGGTTTTGATTAGGCTGAGCTGCTTACAATGTCTAACAGACAGTCTGTTGATGCTTTGATGGGTACGGAGAGATTTTTGATTATCGGAGCGAAGCTCCGATAATCAAAAATCTCTCCGGGTTTTAAGTTAGCGCAAAGCGCTGTCAAGAATGATTGTGTTTAGATCATCCCCTAAAGTAAACTTTTGTTAATGTATAGTTACAATCACCTGTTTTACGTCCTAAGGCACTTAGGGACTGGCGATTTAATAAAGTACCAAATATAAATCCCAAATCAGTGGGGCGGCAAAGCCGCCCCGCTGATTTGGGAAAATCTGGATTGGTACTTTATTTTCCCGCAAGGCACTTAGCGACAGCTATATTCAAAAACAATTTTAAAAAGCTAAAAGTACGAGTATAAAAATTTATGAGTTCTGACAAGGTAAAGGGTTTTGCTGGTGTTTCTAGTCAAAAGAAAAAGAAGAAGGAACCAAACAAACATCAAGTAGCTGCCAATCGTTATGATGAGATGAAAGACAAGGGTTTGCCTGAGTTTAATATTTACATCCGCATCAAGGGAAAGGAATGGGTTCCTGCGGGTTCGATGGCAGTGGAACGCAGTAATCAGATTAGCCGTGCTATTTTTCAGCAAGAGAAGGAGTTGCTCAAAGGCGCTGTGCGTCTCTACCCAATTTTGCGTAAGTATCAGGAAAATCTGGAATACGGCTATCGTCTTAAAGAATTTCCAGATGAAGAAATTACTATTGCCGTATTGCCAGAACCCACGCTGGGCGACAAGTTTCAGTATGCCTTCAGCCGCGCCAAGGAATACTTCAATAGCGTAACTAAGCCGAAAAAGGCATAGAGAACCATAATTATGAGGGCGCGGCTTTGCTGCGCCCTCATAATTACGAGCTGTATATAACTATTGGTTTAACCCCTTGCAACTATGAACTTAGTCCAGTTACTTTCTCAAAACTTTGCTAGATATAGGCATAAGCCTGTAATCATTTTTGGCGAGAGGACATGGATTTATCAAGACTTTGAGCGCCAAGTCACCGATTATGCCTCCATGCTTCATCACATCGGCATCAAACCAGGCGATCGCATTGCCATCCAGATGCCTAAATCCGTGGAGTTTTTATTTTTGCATTTAGCAATTCTCTCCATCGGCGCGATCAGTCTTCCCCTCAACCCAGACTATCGTGGTGCGGAAATAGCGTATTTTTTAGCGGATTCCACTAGCAATTTATTATTTACCACTAGCGATCGCCTAGCACAGTTTCAAACAGAAATTCAACATCTATCAGACTTAAAAATCATCCTTACCGATCGCCATAATAGTTCTAGTTCCGATTCTCATGTTTTAGGTTCTTTGATTGATTTAGTTTCTCAAAGCCCTCAGGGCTTCATTCCCGCTTATCCCTCTAGCGGTGGCGATATCGCGATGATTTGCTACACATCAGGCACGACAGGGCGATCTAAGGGAGCGATGATATCGCATCGAAATTTGATTGCCAATATGGAAGCTCTCCATGAAGCTTGGCAATGGCAAGAGCGCGATCGCTTACTCCATGTATTACCTCTGTTTCATGTGCATGGATTGAATGTTGCTGTCCTTGGCTGTCTCTATGCAGGAGCCACGATGATTATGGTGGAGAAGTTCGATCCTAATTTTGTGTGGCGTGCTTTAGAAAAAGAACAAATATCGGTTTTTATGGCAGTTCCCACAATCTATCAGAGATTGATCAACTCTTGGCAGGGATTAGCTTCTATTCCTGACTTGAGCAAAGTGCGGCTATTCATTTCTGGCTCCGCGCCCCTTAGCGATCGCCAATTTAATGATTTTGAGAAGTTAACAAATTTTCGGATATTGGAACGTTACGGCATGACGGAAACGGGCATGAATGCTTCTAATCCCATCGAACCTGAGCTACGATTGCCTAAAAGTGTGGGATTCCCATTGAAAGGCGTGGAAATTCAAATTGTTGATTCTCACGGAAAGACTTTGGGAAATGATGAAGTTGGAGAGGTGTGGATTCGTGGGGAAAATGTTTTTCAGGGCTATTGGCAAATGCTCGATAAAACGACAGAAGCCTTTGTCGATGGTTGGTTTCGGTCAGGTGATTTGGGCTATCTTGACCCGTTGGGCAGATTACATTTAGTGAGCCGCGCCAAAGAATTAATTATTACAGGTGGATTTAATGTCTATCCCAAAGAAGTTGAGAATGTCATCGAAAGTCACGAATCAGTTAAAGAATCGGCAGTGATTGGTATTCCCGATCAAGATTTTGGTGAAAAAGTAGTCGCGGCGATCGCCTTTCATGAGGGGCTACAAGTACCTTTAGAAGACTTGATCAAGCATTGCAAATCAAGCTTGGCTCCCTATAAATGTCCTAAGCATATTTTTGAAGTTCCCGAAATTCCGCGCAATGCGATGGGCAAAATCCAAAAGCATCTTTTGAAGTTAAGCACTGCGCCGTAAAGATTCTAAGTAGCTCAACATAATTAAAACCCAAAACCAAGAACGTTGTTTCGCCCGCTACGCGGGCGAAACAACGTTCTTGGTTTTTAGCTTACTTATACCTAGCTACTTGAAATTATTCTTGGTGCGGGTTGGTTCGCCACCTTCTTTTCAGGTAATGGCGGCGCATCGCGCCGCCACTGCTACAAATACTTTGCCCAAATATCTACTACATCTTGAGAGCCATACCATTTACCTGATCGCGGTGAATGATACACCCCATTGATCGCCATATTTTGCGCTCCATCCAAATATGCCGCCTCAATGGGAATAATGCCATCGCCCCACGCATCGCCCTTACCGATGGTCAGGTTATAACTACTGTAGGCTAGCCACTTCTGCGGTGAAGACTTTTTTGCCCCTTGTACAGACTTACCCGCGACACAGATATATTCAATATCGTCATAAAAGGCATGGGGATAATTGTCATTGACAAAACCCAAATTTCTAACCGCCCAAGGTTCGAGACTTCTCTGGGGTGTTCCTAAACAGATTAACTTCGCCACTTTTGATCGCGCATCCCAAACTTTGTCATAGTAAGGGCGATCGCCTAAATAAATTCTCGCTAGCCAGCCCCCTGCCGAATGAGCAATGATATTGACTTTCGATGCACCTGTTTTTTTGAGTTCCAGATTTACAGTTTGATCGAGCTTTTCTAAAATCGGCGCGATTGATCTTCCGCCGACAGTGGGAACCCAATCCCACCATTTCAAAGGCACAACCGTGGCATTAAAATTTTTAGCTTGTAATTTTTGGGCGATCGGCAGATAGTCGGCTGCGCCTGCTAGATAGCCCGCCAGAATAATATTGGGAGTGGACATAGTAGATTTTTAAAGTAGAGAAGGTGGCTTTGCCACCTTCTCTACTTTAAACCCAAGAAGCTAATGGCGGCGCTCTGCGCCGCCATTAGCTAAATATCATCATCAGGACGCTGACTGAGGCAGCTACCGCCACGAGCGGCATTCCGAAAAGTTTGCACTGCTTCGACTGTGTTGATATGTCCGCAATAGGGGCAGTAAACCTGTTCGCCAATTTGCGGCTCAATGTCGGCGCGACTCCACCACTTACGACAGCGATCGCAATGAAAATGGTAGAGAAACTCTAGGGATACTTTCATAACGCCTTATTTAAGAGTCTGACGAAATATTTTTAGCGCCTCAAGTGGCGAAGCACTTAATATACAGCGTTGTAATGTCGCTATGTCGAGATTAGGAAGAAACTGGCTAGTGTCAGATTTGCGGTATTGGCGATCGCCTTGAAGATCTAAATGGTAAATATCAAGAACGCCATCTTCCCGTAGCCAAACTTCAGGAACTCCAAGTAAATAATATTTCTTTAATTTCTCCATATTGCCGCTAGTTAAAATCACTTCTATGGCAAGATCGGGAATTTTTTTAGGGATACCAAAACTATAGGACTCATCGGGCTGTAAAGAGACTTGCTCGGCTTTTTCTTGAGTGGCTTGTCCCATCGGGAAAAACTCAATTCCCATCTCCAGAAAGTACAGTTCTAACAATGCACCAATAATAGTTTTGATGAGTTCATGATCGACCGATGTAGACACTATCTCTATAATCCCCTCGTAATAAGCTAATCGAATACCACGCGAATCGGCAAATCCTCGTTGAATCAGCTTGAACTGCTCCCATGTAATTAGGGGCTGCTCAATTCTGGTTTCTGATTTAGATTGAGTTGTTAACATCTCGATAGGCGGCGTATACGCCTTTAACGTTGTACCAATTTAAGAAAATTTTAGCGATTTCTAAAGCTAGTTGCGGTTTGCCTTGATCAATTAGCCATTTTAAGAATGGGCGCAGCGATCGCTCGTTGAGCAGTCCGCCCAGCGACAAAGTACCCCAGAGCAACACATGGAGCCATGTCATCTGAATCATCATGCGCACCTCCCAAGTCGGATGCTTTTGATAAAAGACAACGCCCATACGTCCGCGCTGTGCCTCGACATCGACAAGGCGGGGCAGTTGGTCAATTGTAAAAGCAGGATGCCAATGATAGCCAACGGCTTCAGGACATTTGATCAGTTTCAGTCCTAAATTTTTAAGGCGCACCCCTAACTCTAGATCTTCCCAACCATATTGACGGAAGCTAGTGTCAAACTTGCCTGCTTTGATTAACCAATGTTTGGCGATCGCCACATTACCTGTCGCAAAAAAAGCCGTAGAAATATCTTGAAGCTTGACCTGTGCCGAAGTCGGGGCTTCAAAATTATTAGTATTAATTACAGAACCGTAAGTGAAAGCTTGCTGATGCCCTGCGATCACCTTGGCATGGGATGACAAAAAGGTGGGTGTAACTACCAGATCGCTATCAATGAAGACAATAATTTCACCCTTGGCGACATCGATTCCTGTATTTCTGGCGATCGCTGCTCCCTCGTGACTTTGCTGAAATAGCCGCACATGGGGAAACTCAGTCTGGTGAGTTTGCAAAAAATCAATAGTGCCGTCGGTCGAGCCATCATCCACGACCACAATTTCGTAGTCCTGCGTAAAGTCCTGGGCTTCCATCGCCATGAGGCACTTTTGCAAAATGGGCAGACGGTTATAAGTTGGGATGATAATTGACCACATAGTCAAACATTATAAAAGTAGCGGGCGCGGTGCGCCCGCTACTTTTTTTATAGATTTGCAAAA
>MNZA01000260.1:33809-64279 GCA_001873375.1 Oscillatoriales cyanobacterium CG2_30_44_21 | reverse complement strand
TGGTCGAGTACAAAACTTAGCCAGCAACTTACAAACGAAAATGTGTCTAGCTTCGGATAATCGTTTTGAGGTAAAAGTGAAAGCAAATGTTTGACAATATGGGGGAAGTTGGATAACATCACAGATATTATTTTTTTAATTTATTGCTTCTAGTTTAACAGATTAGGAGTGCTTTTTTCTGATTATTTCCTATCGTTCAACACTTCTGGATCAAATCAAATGAATTTAAATGACATAAATAAAGATCAATCATCTTTCTTAGATTTCTTAAGAGGTGCTGCATCTATTTTTGTGATGATTCATCATGTTAAAAATTCTTTTTTTACATCTTATACATCACTGGATAGTACCTATTCTTCAAATTTATTTGTTTCAATTTTTTACTTTTTTACTGGATTTGGTCGTCTTCCTGTACTACTTTTTTTTGTTCTTAGTGGTTTTTTTATATCAAGAAGCATATTGAGATTGGTAAAAAAGGATAATTGGTCTTGGAAAGGATATTTAATTGATCGCCTTGTTCGTCTAGAAATTGTACTGATTCCTGCCTTGTTTTTGACTTTATTCTGGGACACAATATCACAAATTTTGATTGAAAACTATCAACTTGTCAAGATAAGTGGAGGCAATATAAGTCCAGTTAACTTTGTGGGAAATGTATTGTTTTTACAAACCATTTTCTTTGATAATTACGGATCGAATTATCCTTTGTGGTCTTTGAGTAATGAGTTTTGGTATTACATTTTATTCCCCCTGTTATTATTCTTAGTTATTGGTAGAAAAAGAGAAAAGGCGTTTTTGTTCATCACATTTTCAATAATATTGGTAATTTTAACCATAAAAAATTTGCTGATTCTGAAATATTTCTCTATTTGGATGCTTGGAGTCATCCCTATTTTTACACCTATTCCAAAAAAATCTTACTTTATATCAATACTAAGTAAACACTACAAGATAATATCTTCAACTTTATTGCTGTTGATACTTTTTGCTTTCAGGAAAAACTTTTTAGATGATTTTTGGGGAGAAATTTTAGTATCATCTCTTTTTTCTTTTGTTATCTACCTGACACTTCTTTCATCCCATACGAACGTTGCTAAATCAGAAAGCTTTCCTTTGTTTGAGTTTATATCTGCTAAAATTTCTGGCTTTTCTTATACTCTTTATCTTGTTCACACTCCAATCATAAATTTCCTTACTTACATTTCTACACTAATTGGATTTGGAGTGAAATGGTTGCCAAGTTCAGATCGTATTCTTTATCACTTTTTTATGTCAATACTCATAATTTTTTATGCTTTTGCTGTTTCAGAAATTACAGAAAAAAACACCAGTAAAGCTCGTAACTTCATTAATTCCATTTTAAGATTTAATTAGACTTTGATAATCAATGAATCATCGAGTTTTGATTGTTAGTCCACATTTTCCGCCGATCAATGCGGCGGATCATCAACGGATTCGGATGGCTTTACATTATTTTGCAGAGTTTGGGTGGGATGTGACAGTGCTATGTGTTGATCCCAAATTTATTGAAGGGATCGACGATCCAAATTTATTAGCAACGGTTCCTAAGAATATTGAAGTTATTAAATCAAAAGCTGTATCTCCTGCACTTTCTAGAAAATTAAAGTTAGGAAATCTAGCTTTTAGATCTATTTACTATTTGATTAAGTCAACTGCTAAGTATTTTGAAAAGAATTATTTTGACTTAGTTTACTTCTCAAATACAGTTTTTTTGACAATGCCCTTGGGGCGCTATTGGGTCAAAAAATACGGGGTTCCCTATGTTTTGGATTTTCAAGATCCTTGGTTGAGCGATTATTACGATCGCACTGGCATGACTCCCCCAGGGGGCAAGTTTAAATATGCGATCGCCAATTCTTTAGCCAAAATTTTTGAGCCTTTTACGATGCGTAAAGTGACTCACATTACCAGCGTGTCTCCTGAATATCCTCAAGTTTTAAGTAAACGCTATCCTTGGCTAAAGCCTTCTCAATTCACGGTTCTACCCTTTGGCGCACCTGAAAAAGACTTTGAGATCTTGAAAAGCCTCAGTGTTAAGCAAAATATATTTGACCCTCATGATGGCTGCAAGCATTGGGTATATGTGGGCAGAGGCGGCGATGATATGGCTTTTAGTCTCAAGAATCTATTTGCCGCGATCCAACAACATCGCCAGCGATCGACTGAAATATGGCAGAAGGTTAAACTACACTTTGTGGGTACGAAATATTCGATTTTTGATAATAGTAAGCCGATTGAGGCGATCGCTAGCTCGTATAATTTGAACGACATTGTGGTCGAATACCCGCAAAGGATTCCTTATTTTGAAGCGATCAAGGTACTCACAGAGAGTCAGGGAATCTTGATCATCGGCTCTGACGATCAAAGTTATTCAGCCTCTAAGGTTTATCCCTGTATCCTTGCGCGTAAGCCACTCCTAGGAATTTTGCATCAAAATAGTTTAGTAGTAAATGTGATTGAGAGTTGTAAGGCAGGGCAAGTGGTAACTTTTGAGAATGCAAGTACGGATAATGTTGCAGATGCCTTAGCTCATAAGCTTGATTGGTTATTATCACAAACTGATGAATGCGATACGGACTGGGAAGCATTTCAGAAGTATACAGCTAGAGAAATGACAAGGACTTTGTGTGAAATTTTTGATCAGTCTATTGTTTATGGTGAGTTACTTTGACCACCATCAGGCGATGGCTTGGCGATCGCCACTCACTTAATCACTTGCCCAGCAACTTCTTAGGAAGACTGAGCAATTTTTTCCATAGCCTAATGATTAAATTTTCGATTTTGAGAATCATCTCATCAAACCAGAAGACGACCGTCATCACGGGACTATACACATATCCTAAAATAGTTGCCTGAGCTTCAATCCAAGCCCTGAGCGGACGTTCATTCTCAATACGAATTAATGTCTCTTCTATAAAAAATGAACCTCCTTCTAAGCGCTCTTGAGACATTTGCGATGTTGTTGTCTCAAATATTTGTAATTCCCCTGAAGAGTTGAGGGCAGTTAGGTCGGGCGAGTTGGCGAAAGCCACAGATTCATATTCCAATGGCAGCGGCCAAGGACCATTATCATCGGCAAATAGGGATTCCATTGATGCAGATTGACTGGTTTCGATGCTATTGGTTGCTTCTAATTCGGAGAGCGATCGCTGTTTACTAAAAAAGTAATTAACCGCAGCTTCAATTAATTTGCGTAACCGTTCAATTTGATCGTCAAGCCTAATTTGTCCCGAACTATTTGAATTAGGATCAAGAACTTCTTCAGTATTTTCCAACTTTTCTAATTTGTCTTTACCTTGTTTTAGCGATCGCCTACTGGTGAAGTAATCCATCGCGGCGGCGATTAATTCCTGCAAAGGCGATGAATTTACGCTATTTTCAATTGCATCACTCTGTTTAATTTTATTGAATGAGGATAGATTAAACTTGCGCGATCGCGGTTTTGCATCGCCTTCTATGGCTTTACCATCTAAATTTTGAGGCATTTGATGAGAATTAGGATCCGCCTCCAGTGCATCCATTGACAATTCAGAATCTTGGGACGCATTTTCACCGAAGAAATAGGCGATCGCCTCTTCAATCAGTTGACGCAGATATTCGATTTTCCGATTTCTGCCCAAGGCGCGATTTTCAGATAAAGCATTACTTTCTTTTAGAGAATCTTGAGCATCATTTTGGTTTTCATATTCTTCGATAACTCGCCGCCAGATTTTGGCAGAAACACGATTGGATAAGCGATTGGCGATATAAGTCTGAAACGAATCGAGATTATTGCTATTGTCGATTGGTTTGATAATTGCCGTAATATTGCGATCTAATTTGATTTTAGTGCGATCAATCCAATCAAAAAATCTCAATAAAGGACGCAGTAGCCAAGGAGTTTTTGGGTTTAATGAATCTGAATCTATCTGAGGATTTACTTCGGGACTTTCTGGCAAAAACTTCACCTCAAGAGAAGGAAGTGATTTCTGATATTGCGGCTTAGCCCCGATATCAGAAAGTTTAGATTCTGTTAAAAGTTCTAGAGATGCTGATGCTTCCATCGCATCAGCATCTTTGGGGCGATCGCCTAAAATCGGAAAAATCTTTTGGACATTCTTATTCAAAATATATACAGGGTAAAGCGCCGCCCTCGCAACTTGATAAGCCAGCAGTTGGGGAACTTCCTGTAACTTGATACCAACTAAAGCTTCTGCGATTTGCTCGAATTTTTGATCAAGCGATCGCCTGACCCTACGCCCTATTTGAGCGGGTAGAGATTGATCAATCCAGTTAAAAAGTCGGCTTTGAAATCTTGGCATAGCTTCCATTTTGCCATTAATTAACCCTTCACGCCAATACTAGCCTCTGTAGGAATGATATAGCGCTGTAAAAAAATAAATACAATTAAAACTGGCAATATGGAAATCGCTGAACCTGCGGCAATTAGTCGCCAATCTTCTGAAAAAGCACTTGCTAGGCTAGCAATTCCCCTTGGCAAAGTATAAAGCTCCTCCTTATCCACGATCACCAATGGCCATAAAAAATCTCCCCACATCGCCACAAAGGTAAATACGGCTAGAGTTGTCAGTGCAGGACGCGCCGCAGGCAGCATGATATGCCACCAAATCCCTAAGCTAGAGCAGCCATCCATCCGCGCCGCTTCCTCCATTTCTTTAGGAACGCTTTGAAAGGTTTGGCGTAGCAAAAATATACCAAAAGCAGAAATTACATAGGGAAAAATCAAACCTGCATAAGTATTTTTGAGGTTCAACTCCACTGCCAAAATATACAAAGGAATCATCGTGATTTGAAAGGGAATCATAGTTGTGCCAATGATTGCCCAAAAGATCGTATCTTTGCCCTTAAAGTCCAGTCTAGCCAAAGGAACCGCCGCCAGAGAACAGAACAATAAATTTAAAATTACGGTAATACTAGAAACTAAAAAGCTGTTCCAGAGGTAGAGATCAAACCGTGAGTTTTGCCAAACTTTGATGAAATTCTCAAAAGTTGGTTTTTCTGGCAAAAGCTGCGGTACAGCCTGAAAAATATTTTCACTAGGCGACTTAAAAGCGGTACTCACTAGCCATAGTAAAGGAAATACAGTTAACGAAGCGATCGCCATTAAAACAACAAATTGACCAGTGCTTCGCAAAATATTTGCAGACGATGATAGCAGATTCTTTTTGATCATATTTTTCACTCAACGACAAGCATCAGCCCCTTGCTACGCAGGGGGCTGATGATAAAATTACAAAGTATGTCCCATCCGTTGAGGAATGGCTTCGTTAAAGTTTTTGGTGATTTGCGCCAGAGATACTGCGATCACTGGTTCTCCACTCACCAAAATCTCTAATTCACTGGCCGCCTCGTTGACCGTGCCGATATATTGCCAAGCATTACCTAATTGAGTATTAAGGTAAGCTTCCCATGCAGGGCGATCGCCTTCTTTCACAGATACGACAATTCGACTCGCACCTTCCCCAAACAAAAGTTGGGTAAGGAGTAAATCTTTAGGAAGATCAAGTTGAATTTTGGCGGTGAGTTTGCCAGAGATACTTGATTCGGCTAATGTCACAGCCAGCCCACCTTCAGCACAGTCATGGGCAGATTGAATCAAGCCTTGAGTGATGCCTTGGCGACAGGCTAATTGCACTTTCCGTTCCAATTCAAAATCAACGGGTTGCGGTTTGCCCGTCACTTCACCAATTACCGAGGCGAGATATTCCGAACCCGCCAAACTAGCGCGATCGCTACCCAACAGATAAATCGCATCCCCCACATTCTGCCAACCCTGACCGACCACCTTAGTTACATCTTCAACTAAGCCGACCATCCCAATTACAGGCGTGGGATAGATCGGCTGCGAATTGCCTTCCGCATCAATAGTCTCGTTATAGAGCGAGACATTACCGCCAGTGACAGGAGTTGATAACTCGCGACAAGCATCAGCAATGCCGCGACAGGCTTCGTGTAATTGCCAGTAACCGATCGCATTTTCAGGACTGCCAAAGTTCAAGTTGTCAGTAACAGAAATAGGATCAGAGCCAACGCAAGAGAGATTTCTAGCAGCTTCAGCAACGGCGAGTTTTGCACCTTCGTAAGGATCGAGATAGACATAGCGGGCATTGCAGTCAACGGTAGCGGCAACCCCTGCAAGGGCATCGATCTGACATTCAGCCGAGCTTAACTCTCCCGCCCCAAAGCCCTGACTGCGTAACCGAATTACCGCCGCATCCGCACCCCCTGGGAAAAGTACCGTATTATTTTGAACTTGATGATCATATTGGCGATAGACCCATGCTTTCGAGGCGACCGCGGGTGTATCAAGTAATTTCAAAAGCGCATCGTTAGGAGTGATAGAAGGAAAAGAGGCGATCGCGGTTTCCTCATCCCATGCCCAAGCTTTCTTAGCATAGTCGGGTGTATCTTCTAATTGATGATGATAAATGGGAGTATTGTCAGCCAGTGCCGTAGCAGGAATCTCCGCCGCCACTTCGCCATGCCAAAGAATCCGCACAATTGGCTCTGCTAGAACCTCACCCGCAACCACCGCATGAAGTCCCCAACGTTCAAAAATCTCAATTAGTTCTGCTTCCCTGCCTTTATGCGCCACAAATAGCATTCGCTCTTGAGACTCCGAAAGCAGATATTCATAAGCATTCATCCCCGTTTCTCGCGCAGGAATCTTATCCAAATCCAGCGACACACCCACGCCACCCTTAGCCGCCATTTCGGAAGTAGAACAGGTTAAACCCGCCGCGCCCATATCCTGTGCGGCAACCACCGCGCCAGTTTTAAAGGCTTCCAAACAAGCTTCCACTAAAGATTTTTCTAAAAATGGATCGCCCACCTGTACTGCCGCGCGATTCTGTTCCGATTTTCCAGAAATCTCTGTACTCGCAAAACTCGCGCCCTTGATGCCATCGCGCCCCGTGGTCGAACCCACATACACCACAGGATTGCCCACACCTGACGCGCCCGACTTGACAATTTCCTTAGTTTCCATAATCCCGATCGCCATCGCATTCACAAGCGGGTTACGGTTATAGGCTTTATCAAAGTAAACCTCACCGCCAACAGTGGGAACGCCGATACAGTTGCCATAACCAGCGATGCCATTGACAATGCCATTGACACGACTGCGTACCCAAGGATCAGAGAGTTCGCCAAACCTTAATGAATTCAAAATCGCCACGGGACGCGCTCCCATCGTGAAAATATCGCGTAAAATCCCGCCTACACCTGTCGCTGCCCCCTGATATGGCTCGACCGCCGAAGGACGGTTGTGACTTTCGATTTTAAAACTAATCGCAATATCATCGGTAATCTTAACTACGCCCGCATTTTCTCCAGGCCCCACCAGAATGCGATCGCCTGTGGTTGGAAATTGCTTGAGCAATGGGCGCGAATTTTTATAACAGCAATGCTCTGACCACATCACACCAAACATTCCCAATTCGGCTTTGTTGGGTTCACGACCAAGGCGATCGCAAATCATCTGATATTCATCAAGGGTCAAGCCCTCAGATTTAATTTCGGCAGCGGAAAATTGGAGGGATGGATTAGTTGCGGTCATGGGTAAGGACAATTTTTGGCTTGTGGTGTTCATCTTATCGCACCGCCATATTGTTTTGTAGAGGGATTTTACGATCTGGTGTCGTAAGTAGCTAGGCACAAGTAACCCAAAAACCAAGAACAAATTTGAAAGCTTTCAGGGCAACGCTTTTAAATTTATTCTTGTGATTCGTTTGATCGGAAATGGCTGTAAAAGGCGATAGGCGCTGCAAAAAATGCGATCGCGATTAAACTAGAAACAATTAGATTAATCATGGAGCCTTGTCACTAAATGGCACTTTTTACATTGCGATCGCTCCGAAAAGACTTTGGCATCAAGGAAATCTTGAAGGATGCTAGCTTTAGCCTCGACGAAGGCGACAAAGTTGGGCTGATCGGCACGAATGGATCGGGAAAGTCCACATTATTGAAGATGATTGCGGGGCTAGAACATAGCGATAGCGGTGAGCTGTGGATAAATTCTAGTGCCAAAATTATTTACTTGCCGCAGCAGCCCGACATGAATCCTGAGCATACGGTCTTAGAGCAGGTGTTTGCGGATAGTGGAGAACAAATGGCACTGGTCAAGGAATACGAAGAAATCTCTGATAAGTTGACTCACGGACATGGCGATATGGATCGCTTGCTAGAGGACTTGTCACGGGTATCCGATCGCATGGATCAGACAGGAGCATGGGATCTGGAAACCAACGCCAAAATTGTGTTGACCAAATTGGGGATCGATGACTTAGAGGCAAAAGTTGGCAGCCTATCGGGTGGGTATCGAAAACGAATTGCGATCGCCTCCGCCTTGTTATCATCTCCTGATGTTTTGCTGATGGATGAGCCGACTAACCATCTGGACGCGATGTCGGTGGAATGGCTACAAAGCTATCTCAATCGCTATCGGGGCGCATTATTGCTGATTACCCACGATCGCTATTTTCTAGATCGCGTCACCAATCGCATTATCGAAATTGATCGCGGTGATTTGTATTCCTATTCGGGCAACTATTCCTATTATTTAGAGAAAAAAGCGGAAGCGGAAGAGTCGTCACAAAGTACTCAGCGCAAACACGCGGGACTACTGCGGCGAGAACTGGAATGGCTGAAAAAGGGACCAAAAGCACGAAGTACTAAACAAAAAGCAAGAATAGATCGCGCCCATGCCTTGCAAGCCACCGAGTTTAAACAAGCCAATGCCAAGGTAGACATCACTACCGCAGGCAGACGCATCGGCAAAAAAGTAGTGGAACTCAATTGCGTCAGTAAATCCTATGGCGATCGCACTTTAATTAAGGACTTCTCTTACAACTTCACACCTGACGATCGCATCGGCATCATCGGCAGCAATGGCGCGGGTAAATCCACGCTGATGAATATGGTCACAGGACGTTTACAGCCCGATGCAGGCTCCGTCGAAATTGGCACAACAATCCATTTTGGCTACTTCGATCAACATTCTGATGATTTAGCAGACCATGGTAATCAGCGCGTGATCGACTATCTCAAGGATGTTGCGGAATTGGTTAAGACTTCCGATGGCAGTATCATCACCGCTTCACAAATGTTGGAGCGTTTCCTGTTCCCAGGAAATACCCAATATGCGCCGATCAGTAAGTTATCAGGTGGCGAGAAGCGCCGTTTATTTCTGCTCAAAGTATTGATGGCGGCTCCCAATGTCTTAATCCTCGATGAACCAACTAATGATCTCGATGTGCAAACTCTTGCGGTTTTAGAAGAATATCTCGAAGAGTTTAACGGCTGTGTGATTGTGGTTTCCCACGATCGCTATTTTCTAGATCGCACTGTGGAGATGGTCTTCTCCTTTGAGCCAGAGGGCGAAGTGAGATTATATCCAGGTAATTATTCCGTTTATTTGGAATACAAAAAGGATGAGAAGGAAGAAGCCAGTAATGAATCTAGCGATGCTAAAATTCAAGCTGCTAAGACTGCTCAAAAAGCAGACATTGCGGCGGCTGAAGTAACTGCGCCTAAACCTGAAGCCAAGAAGCTATCACAACTTTCCTACAAAGAAAAACGTGAATATGAGGAACTTGAAGCGATGATTCCAAAATTGGAAACGGAAAAAGCTCAAGTTGAGAAAAAGCTCTATCACAATCCGCCCACTGGACATACGGAAGTGCAGAAGCTATCCGATCGCCTAGCAGAAATTACGGCGGCGATCGACAAGTCTACGGAGCGTTGGATCGAACTCGCTGAGCGAGTTTAGCTACTTAACAGGAAACGAAGAGCGGCGCAAAGCACCACTCTTCGTTTTTTTATACTGTCTTCATTTGAAAAGGAATAGCTGCAATGGGAAGCAACAAATTATCTATTCAAGAAATCAATAGCACTCAGTGGAATTTATCGAAGCTAGGCATAGAAGTGCATAATCTGCGCTGGTGGGTTGAGTCAGCTTGTATTGCGGTTGCTTATTTTGTGTCATCTTGGCTTGCGGTTAATGTTATTTTTCCAGTATTTGGTGCTTCACCTGTTTGGCCAGGGGCGGGGCTAAATGCAGGATTACTCCTAGCTTTTGGGCGATCTCGATGGTTGGGAATGTTTTGCGGAATATTGCTATACAACCTCCATCGAAGCTGGTGGAAGGTTATTATATCCGCCTCAGGATCAGCGATCGGTTGCACAATCGGCACATTGATCACAGTTTCTCTAATTTTAAAGTTTACCCATACCAAATATCCATTTCTTAAAGTTCGTCATATAGTTACATTTGTACTTTGTTCTATATTTAGCGGAACTGTCTTCCAAACCATAACTGGAGTGAGCATTCACCTTGTAACTAAAAAATTTGAAGGGGATAACTTTATCACGCACTTTTTACTCCCTTGGTGGATTGGGGACTCGGTCGGTATTTTAATCTTTGCTCCACTGGCTCTATCATGGTTACGACCAAGGCAGAAGGATGAAATCAAGTCTTATCTTAGTTGGGAAGTCGTGGTAGCTTTCTTGAGCATAATTGTGATTTCCTACCTCTCTCTTTACGAAGCCCAACCCCTTGAATACTTGCTATTACCACCATTAATTTGGTCAGCATTTCGGTTTGGTCATAGAATTACGACCTCACTAGTTATGTTTATCTCGATGGCAGCCGCGATCGCTACTGCTAATAGACTAGGGATATTTTATAAAGCAATCACTGAGAGTGAATCGCTATTGCTATTGCAAATCTTTATGGGTGTGATTTCGATTATGACCTTAGCAATCTTGGCGATCGTGGATGAAAATAAGCAGGCGAATTTGAATTTACAAAGAGCCAATACCGATCTAGAGAATCGGGTTATTGAGCGCACCTTTGACTTACAACAAAGTGAATCAAAAGCCCTTGAACTTGCGGCTAAAGCCGAGTCGGCTAATCAGGCTAAGAGTAATTTTATTGCCAATATGAGCCATGAACTGCGATCGCCTCTTAATGCGGTGATTGGCTTTTCGCAGTTAATGATGCGGACAACTAACTTGCCCAAAGAACATTATGAAAACGCGAATATCATCCATCGCAGTGGCGACTATTTATTAACTCTCATTAATAATATTCTTGACCTTTCTAAAATTGAAGCAGGGAAAATCAGCTTAAATCCCAAGACCTTTGATTTAGAGCGTTTATTAGATGACATCGAAGATATGTTTCAGTTGCGAGCCACTAATGCAGGACTAAATCTCGTCTTTGAGCGCCGCCCTGAAGTTCCTAAATATATCTACACCGATGAACTGAAGCTACGCCAAATTTTAATTAACTTAGTGGGAAATGCGATTAAATTTACACAATCAGGTTCAGTTTATGTCACCGTGGAGAGGTCATTCTCTGACATTTTAGGTGATTCCTTAATTGGAGAAAGTAATGAAATAGTTCCCAAATGTTGGCTCTGTTTTGCGGTGAGAGATACGGGAGTGGGAATAGACTCCGCAGAGCTATCAAACCTGTTTACATCCTTTTCACAGGCTCAAGCGGGACGAGAAAAACAGGAAGGCACTGGGCTGGGTTTGGCAATTAGTCGCCGATTTGTGCAGTTAATGGGTGGTGATATCGAGGTGTCGAGCGAACTGGGCAAAGGGACTACTTTTAAATTTCAATTACAGGCGGAGATCGCTCAATCATTGCCCGATCTCGATCTCAACAGCAAACGCGCTTTGGCGATCGCCCCCAACCAACCCACTTACAAAATACTCGCTGTCGATGACAAGCCCGCCAATTGTCAACTTTTGGTTAAGCTCTTACAGCCGATGGGATTTGAGGTGAGGGCGGCTAGCAATGGACAGGAGGCGATCGCGATTTGGGATCAATGGGAACCACATTTGATCTGGATGGATATGCGAATGCCTGTGATGGATGGCTATGAGGCGACCAAGCATATCAAATCAACAACCAAAGGAAACGCCACCGCCGTTATTGCCCTGACTGCTAGCGTTTTGGAAGAAGAAAAAGCGATCGTGCTTTCGGCGGGCTGCGATGACTTTGTTCACAAGCCTTTCAGTGAACAGGCGATCTTTGATATTCTCGCTAAGCATTTGGGCGTTAAATACATTTACGAACAAACTCCCATCTATGCCCAAACCGCAGATTTGAATACGGCGATTATTGAGCCTGAGAGGTTGTTATATATTCTCAAAACCATGCCAAAAGCATGGGTCATTCAGCTATACAAGTCCGCCCTTGAAGCAGACCGAAATACTTCTCTACAATTAATTATCGACATTCCGATTAAAAATAGCGTTCTCGAAAAGTCTTTGACTCGAATAGTGCGTAATTTTCAATTTGAGAAATTAATCGATTTAGTCGAACCATTAATCCCAAACAAAGAAATAGCGTAGCCACTTCTTTGTTTAAAAACCCAGAGATTGTTCCGCCCGCTACGCGGTCGGAACAATCTCTGGGTTTAGGTTTTAATTAAGCCGCGCGGCTTAATTTGCGCGATCCCATAGCCGTTTGATCTCGGAGAGAATCTCATTGTTAGGGGATTCGATAACTTGAACGTTGGGCTTAACTTCTACACCCGCAATATCTTGACTCCAAGGGCTATTGGGAACCGACTTCAAGTCTAAATTGTTGTCAATTGGGCGCAATCCATATTGGACAAAGATAGATTGCTGTTCGGGTTGCAAGAGAAAATCAATAAATTTTTGCGCCGCCTCCGCCTGTTTACCATCGACATTACGCTTGGCGATCGCGGCAGTAGAAATAGTCTCAATGGTCGGACTGAAATAATAGATTTGATAGGGTTTGCCCTGCGTGGTGCGGGACTGTTGCCAGCGACTGAGGGCGACACTTTCGTAAGCAATCCCCAAATCAGCGTCATTTTCACCCCTAGTGATAAACTCGCGCATCAAAATATCTGTTGAAGCGGCAGGCTGATAAACGGAACGTTTAATTAAGCCAAATAGAGAGGCGATCGCAGGATTATTGAGACTAGCAGCCGTGAGGGAATTACCTAATTTCGACTGCGCCCAGAGGGCGATCGTCAGCTGTCCACTATTGGAACGAGTGGGATCGGTAGTCACAAAGTCAAAACTTCCCCAGACTTCGTTGCCACCGATCGCTTTCCAGTTTCCCAGTTGCATCGCTTGTTCGACCCGATTCCAATTAAATTGATTATTTGGGAACAGCACCTTTCCCCTTTCCGCCCAAGCTACTCCCACTAACATGGTTTTGGCGATCGCTTTGGGCTGTGCATAAAAAGCAGTATCGCTATTTTGAGACTGCCAACGAGTCTGCAATTCTTTGAGGCTCTCCGCATTCGCAGGAATTAGAACTGTGGGTGTAAATTCATTCTTATTATCAACATAGCGATTGACAATATCTTGAGAACCTTGAAATTGTAGTTCTAATTGGATATTAGGATTTGCTTGTTGAAACTTCTCTTTCAAGGCTTTTAGCGGTTCTTGTAGCTCTGTGCCACTCAAAATGACGATTTTTTGACTGATCCAAGGAATGGGCGCGATCGCCAAAACGAGGGACAGTGCCGAAATTCCTAATGATGCAAAAAGGTTCTTTTGCTTTTGGGAAGAACTGGAAGCAGAAGATTGAGAAATAGTTGTGGACATAAATATACTTACCTAGATATAACCTATTGAGGATTTGAGTAGTACAAAGAAATTATGGGAAGCGTTGCTCCGCGCCGCTTCCCATAATTTCTCTGGGTTTTAAAGCGCAAAGCGCTGTACTTACTTAGTTAGTAATAAATCAGCATTTTCTTGGAAATAGCTCAACTCATCGGTTAGCGATCGCAATTCGGCGGTTTGTTGCAGATCTTGGAGATTGACCACCCGCAATTTATTTTGTAATTCCTGTAATATTCCTGAGACTTCCACAATTAAAGTCGCCAAATTGGCAACTTGAGCTTGTTTGGCACTCTCGCCACCGCGCACTAGCTCAATATTGCGCTGCAATCCATCGGCTAGCGTCTGCATCTGACTGGCGGCAATCCCTGAGCTATTGCCGAGCTTGCGCTTAACTTGCTGCAATTGTTGTTCCAAATCTTGAATCGATAGCAGCGTATTTCCGCCTTTCATTTTTCGTACTAACAGATCGATTTTGCTGGGCAACTCACAGGCGCGATCGCAGGCGTACTGCACTGACACGAGCAAGTCCATCTGTTCCGCTTCGACAAGAACCTTGCCTGCCTCGACCCTCAACATCTGTGCCTGTTGGGTTAAAGTTTGGGCTTGCTGCTTTAGAGTTATGATTTCCCCTTCCAGTTCAGGATCGCCAATTCCCAAATCTTCAGGTTCAATACGTTTTAAAAATACTGCTCCTGAAGTGGCGATCGCGGCTGAGATTGGTAAGGCAAGTAGTACGGGAATATTTGCCAAGCGTACTGAGAGAACTAATACAAAACCACTAACTGCCACAGCCAGAGGGTAATAGAGAGGATTTGCTAATTTCATATAATTAAAACTCTACTTGGATATCTGCCATCAAACGTGCGATCGTTTCAGGCACACCCAAAGTGTAGTATCCCGCACTTTGTTGGGCAATTTGCTGCAATATGGCAGGATTAAATTCACTCTCATTGCCATAGCCAATTGTAAATATGGCAATTCTCTGATCCGACTCAAAGCCACTCTTCTTTAATTCAGCCAATAACCGATCGGCTGAAATATTGGAACCTGAGTCACTGCCATCGGTTAGCACCAACACCGCATTGATGCTATCTTTGCGAAGGTTCTTTTGGAGCCAGTTGCGTCCCTCAAGAGTGGCATCGTAGAGACGCGTTGACCCCTTAGCCTTGAGAGAGGCAATGTATTGTAGTCCTCGATTTCGCCCCTCTGGTGTTCCCTCGATCAAAACTGGTGGATTGATGTCTGAGTTGAAATCCATCATCGCGATCGTATCTTTGGGCGTGAGGCTATTCACATAAGCCTGTAAAGTACTCTGCATCGCCGCAATTCTACTTCCAGTCATCGAGCCAGAAGTATCAATGACCACCATCACTAAAGAAGGTTTTTTGGCTTGTTCCTGCCAATTCTTGATCATCGCTTCCACCACCTGTGGCTGGGGCGGACGATAGGAGTCATACTTCGCCTGTGGATCAACTCCAAAGGCTTCCGTAAATTTTGCGCCTAGGGCAATCCCTGGTTTACTGGGGCGCAGTCCTAACTCGGTCAAAATTTGCTGAGCTTCAGTATCCTGTAGATAGGCAACTATTTTCTGAGCCGCCGCTTTTTTGTTCTCATTTAACCAAGGCGCATTGGGAATGATGAGACGCATATTGGATGAGAAAGTCGATTTTGGATAGACCGCTTGAAATTTTGGCTGTCCCGCTTGCAAACTAGAATTAGCAGCAATTACAGAAGATTCATAAACAGAACTGATCGCTGCCCAAAATTGCCCATTGGTAACCATCGATTTTGCCAGAGCATTTGTGGAAACTCCATAGCGAGTTACCTTGCTTTGAATCTGCTTAACCTGACTCTGATAGGCAGTAATGTCGGCGATAGTAAGTTGTTCTGGACGTTTTCCTGATACTTCGGCATATTGAGCAACTAAACTTTGCAAGCCTGAATTAGAGCGAGTTGGTGCTGTATGTACATAGGTAAAGGGAATGACGCTAGCCGATGCCGATACATCTTTTAGGTTTTGGGCATTGGCAAAGGTTTTGAAGGGAGTGGCAATTTTCCGCAATCCTTCCGCAACTTCGGGAGTGGTCATAAATACCATCGGACTGCTAGCCACCAGAGGCGAATCCGTGAGTTCAGGAATATACTTCTGCGCTGGGAAGAGTTGATTCATCTGGAAGATCAACTGACTCTGATAAATCTCTCCATCCACAGAAATGACCGCAGGAAATAGATTTGCGCCCGCTGCTAGCTGTCCTGCTTTAAACTGCTGTGCTTGAGTAATGACATCAGTGACCACATCTCCACTACCTTTGATGTCGCAAGTAATGTAGAACTCTTGTCCATTGTCTAATTTTGGTTTCTGTTGATTAAACTTAGTCGATGCTTGCTGGCAAAACTCCCCCAGAGCGCTGCCAAATAAAAGCTTTACTTCTATACCTGTATTTTGACCACCCGAATCAATATTATTACATCCAAAAAATGAGGCTGAGGTCAATGTTAGGAGAGCAAATACTACAGACCGAGATCGTTTAATGATTTGCATTTGGGTTTACGTTTTAGTTTCTATAATTCCAACATTTTGTTAAGTAACTCGGCTTAATTAAAACCTAAAATCAGAGGTTATTCCGCCCGCTAAGCGGACGAAATAACCTTCTTGCTTTTAGGTTTACTTATGCCTAACTACTTAATTTGTGCTTATAAAGTACAAATAGTATCAATTATTTTTTAACTCTATAATTCAATATGAAAATATAATATTGATCTTAGTAGACTTGATCTTGTTTGTAAACGTGTTTGGGAATACTAGCGATCGCCTAATTAGTAGCGGCGCGAAGCGCCGCTACTAATCTCTAGCTAAGAGTTTCGTACAAGTCAGCGATCGCCACATTAGAAAACAACCAACCATCGGGAATAGTTAAAAATACGCGATCATCCTCAGTTGAATTTATAAATTTTACCCAACCCTTGCTTACATATTTTTCTAAGCAATTAACTACGCGATCGCTAAGTTCATCACCATATCGCCGCCGCAAATTGGTCAAACTAACTCCTTCCGCCAATCGCAAACCTTGCATGAGTGTATCCATTAGTTCTTCAGTATCAGAAATCATCGGAGATTTAAACCCAGTTCCCTCTGTTCTCCATTCCGCGATCGCCTCTAGGTATAGTCTGATTTTTTGAGGACGATCAATCCTTTGGCGATTTAGGTAGCTAGTTGCGCCCATGCCTATGCCATAAAAAGGTTGGTTGTGCCAGTAAGTCAAGTTGTGCTTTGCTTGATATCCAGACTTAGCATAGTTGGAGATTTCATAATGCTCATAACTTAATGCGGCGAGCAGATTATGAGCATAAATATACATTTCCACTGTGCGAGAATCTGTTGGTAAAGGTGCATCACCCGCCTGATAGCGCTTCCCAAATGCAGTTCCCTCTTCGATAGTCAAGTCGTAAATAGATAGATGAGTTGGTTGCAGCGCGATCGCTTCCCTTAGCGAAAGTTCCCAATCTGCCATCGTTTGCTTGGGAAGCCCAGAGATTAGATCTAAACTAAAGTTATGAAAACCTGCTCTCTTCAGCATATCCACAGCTTCATAGATTTCACTGACACTATGCCCACGACCGCACAGATCGAGAAGTTGTTGCTGAAAAGCCTGTGCGCCTAGGCTAATTCGATTAACACCCAGCTGGCGATATCCCTTGAGACTTACCAAACTGACGGTTCCTGGATTTGCTTCTAAGGAAATTTCGGCATAAGGAGCGATCGCAAAGTAGGTGGTGATAGTTTCTAAAATCTGGGCTACTTGAGAAACGCTTAATAGAGAAGGTGTGCCGCCACCAAAGAAGATAGTCTGTAAAGCGGCTACGGGTGGAATTTCGGCAACGGTGAGGGTGATTTCTTGGCAGAGTGCCTCGACATATTCCTGTTTGAGTTTTTCGCCGCCCGTAGTAATTGCAAAATCGCAATAAAAGCAGCGCCGCTTACAAAATGGAATGTGCAGATAAAGAGAAGTTGGCGGAGGAGGATTCACAAATATATTTTGCAGACTGTGTTTCCATATTAGAACGATTTGCATTTTACCGTTGGCAAAATGCAAACACCAAAATTAAAAGCGTTGCGAAGCAACGCTTTTAATTTTGGTGTTTATGCAATCCCAGAAATTTTTTAAAAGGCTGGCATAGCCAGCCTTTTAAAAAATTTCTGGGATTTACTCACAAGATTAGCCTCGAATCAGCTTTAATTAGAGAGGTGATTGTCAAAAAATAGGAATTCATGGCAAAAATATGGGAATTGCAAGGCGAAAATTCTTGCAGGCAGGACTAGCTAGCCTGATCGGGTGGCAGTTACCCACTCGCGATCGCGTGGCATTTGCCGCCGAGCAATACGCACGCCAAGCGATCGCCAGTAAACATAAACTAGCCCTTCTCATTGGCATCAATCAATATAGTGATGTTAACTCCACATCAAAATTAGCGCTGCGGGGATGTCTCAATGATGTGGAACTGCAAAAAGAATTATTGATTTATCGTTTTGGCTTTGCGCCGCAGGATATTGTCACCCTCACCGACAGCGCCGCCACTCGCGCTAATATCGCCAGTGCCATTACTGAGCATTTAATCGCCCAAACTCTGCCTGATGACCTCGTTATCGTCCACTTTAGCGGCTATGGTTCTCGCCTTGGGGAATACAACACTCTTGTGCCTGTTGATAGCGGCTTATCGCCAAACCTTGAGAGTTTGCAAGATATTACCGAACTAGAATGGCAAAACTGGATGCAGACCATTGCCACCGATCGCCTTGTAAATATAATTGACGCGGGCTTTTATTATCCTAATTCGTCAAATTTATCGACTGTGAGCAACTTTAGGTGGCGATCGCGAATTGGCTTAAAAAGCTGGCAGCCTACCCTTGTCGATGGAGCTATGCCTTCAACAAAGGGAGTGACATTACGCGCGGCGGCGGGGGAGATGCCCTGTATCGATGCTCAGTGGACTGGCTTCAGCAGTGGCGCATTTACTTACGCACTAGTGCAACAGCTTTGGCAAATTATGCCTGCAACCACGATTTATGTGGTGATGAACGATGTTGTTACGACTATTGATCGCCGCGCCATTCATACTGACAGTATCCCCATTGAGCAGCAGATTGCCAATATGTGGAAGGTCGATCAAGCCATTGAGGTCAAAGTTTCCAAATCAAAAAGTATTGCTAGCGATACCTTTGATGTTTTTCCCATTCCTGCTTTTAGCGCTGATGGCGTGATTACGGCAACTACTAGCGATCGCCGTGGGGCGGATGTATCGTTAGCAGGGCTTCCGATTACAGTTCTCAATAATTACGGCGTAGGTTCGATTTTGAGTACCGCTAATCCCCTTGATCCCAAGGTTTTATTGCAGCTAAAAGCTGGTAATGGATTTAATGGACGTGTGGAAGTAATTAGCGATCGCAGTGCTAATTCTAAAATTGAAGCAAATACAGAATCAAAAATTGGGCAGGGACTCATTACAGGAATCCAACTGCAAGAGGCAGTCAGAGCGATCGCCCGCAATACGAAATTGGCGATCGCTATTGATACTGGGCTGAGCAAAATCGAGCGAGTCGATGCCACTAGCGCCCTTTCCACATTGCCCAATATGTATGGGGTCAGCGCTAATGAGCAAAGTGTCGATTGCCTATTTGGAACTCAGTCGGCGAGCTACGGACTATTTACAATTGGGCGCACACCCATTCTTGGCTCCTTTGGTTCGGTTGGTGAGTCGGTGGGCGTGGCTCTGAAGCGATTGCAACCCTTTCTCGATAGTTTGCTAGCCGCCAAACTACTCCGCATCACCGAAAATCAAGCCTCTGCTCATCTGGATGTGCGAACTACTTTGAGAGCCGCGATCAGAGTCGATGCCCGCCCTGTTAACATTGCTAGCAAATCCTCAGCCCGTGCAAGTTCCGTGCCTCCTAGCAGTCTCGATAACACCATTCGCACTAAGCCAATTAATATTGGCGATCGCCTTGAATGCCAGATTGAAAACTTTAGCGAAAAACCTCTGTATACTCGCATCTTTTGCCTTGATCCCCGCAGCAAAATCCTGACTCCAAATTTTACCGCCATTCCCTACGCCAGTGATGGCATCATCCCGCCCCAATCGACTCTGACGATTCCCTATCCCAAAACGATGAATTGGGCAGTCTCGGCTCCTAAAGGAACTGTTGATGTTTTTGTGGTAATTAGTCAATCGCCATTGACCGAAGTAAGTCAAAGCTTAGAAACATCTCAACGTCAAGCTTCGTCATTGAACGGGTTGATTTCAATTTCTAATCCTTTACAAGTGATTCAATCTTTACTCAACGATCTAGATCGAGCCTATAAATCTGCGGACTTTATGAGTACTAGTGGAGATGTATGGATGCTTGATGTCAATCAATGGACAACTTTCAGTTTTAACTATCAAGTTGCGTAAAGCCCCGAAAAATTTTTGAGCATCGGCGCAAAAATTTTTCGGGGTTTTACTTGTAGCGTCCGCGGCGCTAATATACAGTTTCCGTAAGATTTTTGATAGCGCGGCACAGCCGCGCCATCAGGATGAGGACTTACGCAAAGCATTGTAAGGGCAATTCATGAATTGCCCTTACAATGCTTTGCAGGCTTCAAGTCATTTTTGCGTAAGTCCTCAAGATGTTTCAGCACTTATTAAATTTAGGAGTCTTTAAGGGTGATTGGTTCCCACTTGCAGAGAAATTTACAGCGCCGTTTATATCCCAAAATATATCCCCAAGTACATTCCAATTTGCATCGTGGCGCAGATTTGTTATTTGCGACTTGGGTGGGGTTAATCTGTGCCGTACCTCCCTGCTATATGCAGACAGAGTTTCAGTTACCCGCCCAAGCCGCCGAACTGCAACAGTCTCAAGCAATAGTCCCACTTTCGCCAAGCGCCACCAATCCCCTCAGCCTTGATATTACCGATGACCTATTGGAATGCGAGCGCCCAGTGCTATTACAGGCGATCGACCACAGCATTCGCTACATTCGCACGCCATCCGCCGCAAAGCGTTATCCCATAGCAGGGATTACCCAAGAGCAAGTAGAAAAAAGCTTAGTCAGGTTTCGACGACTAGTGCAGGTTTCGCGTACTGCTAAAGATCTCCAACAGGCTGTAAACCGTGAGTTTGATCTGTATCAGTCCGTGGGGCGCGATCGCCAAGGAACTGTGCAATTTACAGGCTATTACGAAGCCGTCTACAAAGCCAGCCGTACTCGTACTGATGAGTTTCCATATCCGCTTTACAGGCTGCCGCCCGACTTTGCTAAATGGCAATCTCCCCATCCTACCCGCGCCATGCTCGAAGGCAGTAAACAGCTAGCAGGTTTAGAAATTGCTTGGCTTAGCGATCGCTTTCAAGCTTTTTTGGTTCATGTGCAAGGTTCGGCGAGACTGCAACTAAAAGATGGGGAAGTAATAACAATTGGCTATGCGGGTAAAACCGATCAGCCCTATCGCTCTGTCGGCGCAGAATTGGTACGCGATGGCAAAATTCGTTTAGAAGATGTCGATCTCCAAGCCCTGATCGATTACTTTCGGGCTAACCCTCAACAGACATCAATGTATCTCAACCGCAATCCTAGCTTTGTCTTTTTTCGGGAAACCAATGGACAGCCAGCGACAGGTAGCCTGAGCTTACCAGTCAGCCCAGAGCGCTCGATCGCCACAGACAAAAAAATCTTCCCCTCGGGCGGACTTGCCCTCGTGCGGACTCAAGTCCCCCTTGAAAATCCGATTACAGGCAAACTTGAGCTTAAAGAAGTACAACGCTTTGTCCTCGATCAAGATACAGGCGGCGCAATCAAGGGCGCGGGACGAGTTGATATTTTTATGGGTACTGGCGATCGCGCCAAACAAAGGGCAGGACTAATCAAAGGTGACGGCGAATTATATTATCTACTTTTAAAAAATTAACCCTTTGCGCTCAAGCCTATTGAGGCTTTGAGAGATACAGAGAAATTTTTAAAGGCGGCGCGGAGCGCCGCCTTTAAAAATTTCTCTGGGTTTTAAGTCAGCGCAAAGCGCTCTGTAAGTCCTATTAGTTTGGCGATAACCTTCTATTAATATTGGTAGTCTAATATTAAGGATCTGTCAGATTAATTAGTTTTAGTGCGGAACAAATAATGCAGTCGCTCGCCCCTATCATCAATAGCACTTTACTGGAACTAGACATCAAGGTTAATGTCACGGTTAGGCAAAAGCGAAAGGAATTGCATATCTTACTAGAATCAACCAACTTTGGCGATCGCCAACGATTGATAGAAGCGATCGTCAAGTGTTGTGACAACAGCTACAGCGAAGGCTATAAGTTAGTTAGAATCTGTGCTTTTTTATATGGTCAACCTTTGCCAGAATGGATGGAAAAGATTGAACTTGAGAATGGCAATTTTAAGAATGGCAAAATTGATAGTAGACAGATAGAAATTAGAACTGATCAACCCCAAATCGATCCAGAAGAGGTCGCAATCAACTCAAACTCAGTCACAAGCCCTGTCCGCGATCGCTTCATAGTCTGCGGTTTAGGTAGCCTTGGACAGCACTCTGTTTTTAATTTAAAGAAATTTGCTTACGGAGAATACGAAGTAAAAATTAGTGCGATTGACAAGGCTTCACCCGAGATTATGGAATTTGATGACTTCTCAAATCTTCTCGATCAGCCCATAATCATCGGTGACTGCCGACGCTCGGAAATCTTGATTGAAGCGGGTATTCTGGACTGTCGAGCGATCTTACTGGTGACGAGTAATGAAAATATAAATATTGAAGCAGCGATTTCGGCAAGGCGGTTAAATCCCGAAGTAAATATCGTTGTGCGTTCATCTCGCCAAAATCTCAATCAACTATTAAAAGAGCAGTTAGGAAACTTTGTAGCTCTCGACCCTGTGGAATTACCCGCAGCTTCCTTTGCGGTAGCAGGTTTAGGAGAGGGAACTCTAGGGCTATTTCAAATAGGCGATCGCAAGTTGCGCGTGGTCGAAGCGAGCGTCCATCAAGATGATTATCGCTTCTTACGAACTTCGGCATATCTATTACACAAGAAGCATTCAAGGCTATTAAGCCTCCCTGAAATTAATCCAGACCGCCTCTTCCTTCAGTGGCAAGCGGACACCCAAATCCAGATTGGCGATAAAATCGTATATATCGAATCCGTGGAGAATGACTTCGCAACTCGTAAGTTCTATCGACAAGGCTACTATGATGAAGTTTCTGTCCATCAAGTAAATATCTCTCCCCGAACCAAAATCCGTCAACAACTGCGAAAAGTTACTAGCTCTAAGTTCTGGCAAAGTAAATGGCATCAAACTATTGCTTGGTTCCGCGCCGCTCAATCTCGCCGTCTGGCATTTTTTGGAGCGATCACCGCGATGATATTGATGGTGATTAGTTCCATCGTTATGTATATAAATGTGCCAAACATTTCATTGCAAAAAGCAATATCAATTAGTATGATCTTGCTGCTAGGAGGCTATGGAGATGTATTTGGGGGGCTTCAAGAAGATTCTGTCCCTGCATGGGTGACTGCCTTCTGTCTCTCTATTACATTGATTAGTCTGATGTTTTTGCTAGGAGTAGTGGGGCTAATTGCCGATAGCATTCTTAGTTCCAAATTTGAGTTTTTTAAGCGCACTTTACCTTTACCCAAGCGCGATCACATCATTCTCATTGGCTTTGGCAGACTCGGACAAAGAATCGCCGATCTTTTATTTAAGTTAAAGCTTCCCTTTGTGATTGTCAGCGAAAATCCCCATGATTGCGATCTTGCCGACAAAGTGCCTTGGTTTACAGGCAACATTATTGAGGAACTCTCAAAAACTAATCTTAGTTCAGCCAAGAGCATTCTTTCGGTCACCGATGACCAAATGCTCAATCTCGAAGCTGCTTTACTAGCCCGTGATGCCTCCCACAAAGTAAACCGTCAAGTCAATCTTGCTATTCGCACCTATGATCGCTACTTTAGCGAGAACCTCGCGGAGCTACTGCCTAACTCCCAGTCTTTTTGCGCCTATGCCCTATCTGCGGAAGCTTTTGCGGGAGCCGCTTTTGGGGAAAATATGCTGAGTCTATTTCGGCTCAATCAACGTACCGTACTAGTTGCGGAGTATACCATCACCCGAAATGATACGTTGGTGGACAAGAACCTCTCTCAAATCGCCTATGGCTATACGGTTGTGCCAATTTATCTAAAAAAGTACAGTCCCAAAGCCGACGGACATACCGATTTCTATATGCCTTCCGATGATGAGGTGATGAAAGTTGGCGATCGCCTAATTCTGTTAGCCTCAATTTCTGGATTACGGCGGATTGAGCTAGGTAATTTGCATCTCCCCAAACGTTGGCAATTAAGAGCAAAACCTCCACTCAATTCCAGAGTGCTGCTCGATGCAGGCAATAAGCTCAAAAATATTTCAGGCTGCGATCTTGAGCTAGCACGGCGCTTTATGGAAAGCCTACCTGCGGCGATCGAGTTACCAATGTATGACATTCAGGCATACCGCCTTGGACAAGCATTGATTAGGCTGTTGCCTATCAAAATTTATCCCCTGTAAATCAAGAAATGGCGTAGCCATTTCTTGATTTACAGCGCTTTGCGCTCAAACCCAAGTAAATGAGTTGCCACTACTTTTGGCTGTTTGCGTAAGTCCTAATTTATTCAGCAAATCGCTGTGCTTAAAAATTAGTCGTATTTTTTAGCCAACTAAGGCTACACTATTGGACTAAATTAGCTTTTTTACAAACTACCTAGAGTTGCCGCATTGGTATGTCGCTATCATTGCCACCTAGAAACAGATCTTTGCCACCACAGCCAGATGTAGACAATGCATCTGTAATGGTGATGAAAGATCTCAAAGATCTGCTCAGACGGATGAGTCAAGATCAAAACAAGATCCATGAGCTGCTTAGCTTTTTGGGTTACGCTCTCCGCAGCTTTAGCAATCTCAATCAGTTTTTAGAATTAATTCCTCTCATCGCCAGTCGCGTCACCGACTCCGATGGTGGCGCTTTGATCTTGTTTAAGGCAAGTGGACAAATGCGCCTCGAGTCGCTCCATTGCCCTGAGCGCAATCAAGGCGGCATGAAAGCCCAACAGGTCAGAACCGCCATTGAACGGGCAATCCAGCAAGTTTTAACAGGCAGTCCCACGGCTCTCGATGAAATGGTCAGCCGCTACCTTGGCGCAGATGTGCATTTGTTTGGCACATCAGTATTAGTTAAAAATGCAGTGCGCGGTCGCCTCTATATTTTTAGTCGCAAGCCCGACTACGCATGGACAGACAACAAGCGTACTTTGATGCGCCTTGTCGCCGACCAAACCTCAGTGGGGCTAGAAAACCATGAACTCACGACTGAGCTAATCAAAAAAGAGCGCCAAGATCGGGAAATGGAGATTGGCTCTGAGATCCAAAGGCAATTATTACCCCGTTATTGTCCTAAGATTCAAGGAATTGAGGTGGCGGCAAGATGCTCTACAGCGAGTCGAGTTGGTGGCGATTATTACGACTTTATCCCTATGCAGAAGGGCGATCGCTGGAGTTTTGTGATCGGCGATGTCATGGGTAAAGGCGTTCCTGCGGGATTGATTATGACCATGACTCGCGGAATGCTCCGCGCTGAAGTCTTAAATAATCATTCGCCCAGCAAGATTTTGGAACACCTCAACGAAGTGATGTATGAGGATCTCGAAAAGTCCCATCGCTTTGTGACCATGTTTTATTCTGAGTATGATCCCGCCACGCAGACATTAGCTTTTAGTAATGCGGCGCATACTCCTGCTCTCCATTGGCGATCGCAGACTGGCACTGTTCATGCGCTTGATACGATGGGAGCCTTGATCGGTTTAGAGGCAGGTTCTCGGTATGAGGAGCGCAGTACCAAGCTCAGTGCAGGAGATGTGGTGATCTATTACACCGATGGCTTTACCGAAGCAGCGAGTCCTGAAGGCGATCGCTTTGACGAGGAAAACCTTCGCAAGGCGCTAGACTGGGCTTGCCAGCATTGCTTTCCCCTTTCCGAAGATGTCACTCGTCCGCAGATGATCCTTGACTACATTTTCCAAGAAGTACAAAACTTCATTGGAGAAGGGCATACTCACACTGATGACATGACCCTAGTAGTTCTGCTCATCAAAGATAAGTCTCTAGTAAATTAATCCAATCCTTAAAAATATGATGCTCGAATTAGCTCAACTAGTAACTGGATCTGATGTTAACTCCCACCTATCGGCGATTAACTCTGCTAGTCATTTTCCTATCGCTGATTTGCATTCCTATATCCACATGGATTTAATTGCTCAACAGTTTAAGCAAGATGTGGTGGGAGATCTGGCGAAGGGCTGGAATAATTTTGTGAAGTCGGGTCAAATTTGGGCGCTGATGATCGGTGTAGTAGTTGGCTATCTATTTAGAAGTATCACTAATTCTTAATAAACCCAAAAGCAAGTGACGGCGCTTCGCGCCGCCACTTGCTAGCTGTATTAATAATTTTCGCAAACAAAAAAGCAGCTTCAAAAGCTGCTTTTTTGTTTGGTTATGGCGGAGGACGGATTTGAACCATCGACCTTCGGGTTATGAGCCCGACGAGCTACCAGGCTGCTCTACCCCGCGCCGTTCAACTTGTTTAATATAGCACGATTTGATTTAAACGCAAGCGTTTTTCAAAATATTTGTGTTTCACCCCTCCGCAACGCCGTCTTACCTCAGTTGTTTGACCCGGTAAAACCAGGTGGAGGCGATGCGCTGCGCCTAACTTAAAGTTCCCAAATGCGAGTTTGGTATACTGCGGCGA
The DNA here is from genome assembly GCA_001873375.1 of Oscillatoriales cyanobacterium CG2_30_44_21. Taxonomy (GTDB): domain Bacteria; phylum Cyanobacteriota; class Cyanobacteriia; order Pseudanabaenales; family Pseudanabaenaceae; genus Pseudanabaena. Next base: position 37,828 of record MNZA01000260.1, on the reverse strand, counting down.
AGACTGCGAAGACTCCTTAAAAACGCTTATCGATCAAGACACATTATCGGTAGTCACGCACGCCACAGAGGAGCTTAATCAAAATTATATCACTGGTGGCAGGGTTGTTTTTAAGTAGCTAGGCATAAGTAACCTAAAAACCAAGGAGGTTGTTCCGCCCGCTACGCGGGCGGAACAACCTCTGGTTTTGGGTTTTAATTATGTTGAGCTACTTAGCAGTTCATTGATCGTATCTACTAATTCTTGGGGCGAGAAAGGCTTGCTGATATAGGCATTAGCGCCGTTTCACATTCCCCAGTAGCGATCGGCTGTTGTGGATTTGGCGGAACAAATAATAATGTTGACGTTCCAAGTTTCAGGATTTTCCCTGAGTTGGCGACAAAGCTCATAGCCATTCATTTGCGGCATCACAATGTCTAAAACAACGATCTGGGGATGGAGTAACTGCCCTTGGGCGATCGCTTCTACTCCATTGCCTGCTGTGGAGGTCTCAAAATGGGTTTTTTCCAGAAGCTTGACCATTAATTCTCTTTGGACTTGACTATCTTCAACCACTAAAACTTTAGACATAGCTTTCAACTCGTATCAACTTCTTTTCTGTGTTCCCATGCTATAGCTGTGGCAAAAATCGCACATGGGGGATAGGTCACGAATTTGTATAGTACCAAAATCAAAGTACTAACCATAATTAGGACTATGGTTACTTGCTCAGTGATTATGTGAAGAGCTAGTCTAATTTCAACTTATGTCTGCGACAAGCCCTCTATGAAAATCCGCATCTTACTCGTAGACGATCATTCTTTTATTCGCCGCGCTTTGCGGATTTCTTTGGCTGATGAAAGTTGCTTAGAAATTGTCGGAGAGGCGGTTAATGGTCAGCTAGCGATCGCGCAAGTGGAACTACTAAAGCCTGATGTAGTGCTGATGGATATTCAAATGCCTAATATGGATGGGGTCGAAGTCGGGCTATATTTTGAAAAATACATCACCCGAAGAGTTATCCTTCGCCATTCAAGCGGTCTATCGCGGCTATATGCATTTAGATTTGAATTTAGGCAGAAAAGTAATTGCGAGAATTCCTGAAGTATCGGAAGTCTCCGCCGTGGACTTTGATATGCTTACACCGAGGGAACAACAGATAGTTAGGCTAATTGCGACGGGGGGCTAATAATGAAGAGATTGCAGGTCAGCTTTACATTGCCACTAGAACTGTTAAAAACCATATCACTAGCATTTTAAGCCAGTTAAATTTACGCAATAGAACCCAAATAGCAATTCTCGCCACATCTGAAAATCTCTGATACCAAACAAAGAAATGGCTACGCCGTTTCTTTGTTTAAAAACCCATACTGAGTTTGATTTTCAATTCACAAAAGTGTGACAACACTTTTGTGAATTAGTATAAAAGTCGGCGGCGCTTTGCGACGCCAACTTTTAGTTAAGGCTATCGACTAGCCAATAAACTATAGGCGCGATCGCCAAAGCAGGTAAAAAAGAAGCCACCCGCACCTTGGCTAGTTCTAATAAATTTAAACCAAGTCCTAAAAGCATCAACCCGCCCACACCTGTGATGATCAATACGGACGGGGCATTAGCAGGATCGGGAAGACTTTGGGCTAGGCTGCCCGCTAGTAAGGACAAACTGCCTTGATAAATCGCCACAGGCAGCGCCGAAAAGCCCACACCGATTCCGTAGGTGCTGGCAAATACAACGGAAATAAAACCATCTAGGGCTGATTTAAGGGCTAAAAGGCTATCGTCACCACGTAAACCGTTGTTGAGGCTGCCGATAATTGCCATTGGACCAATGCAAAATAAAAGACTCGCTGCTACAAAGCCTTCTGTAAACTTGCCCTTGCCCTTAAATTTTGCCTTGAGCCAGTCGCCAATATTTTCTAGTTTCTTTTCGATTTGTCCTAATTCGCCAAGCACACCGCCAATAATCAACGAAATCAAGGACAAGATCACCCCATCAAGCCCTCCTGCTTTTACTTTCAATAGACTATTTGCCATCGTAATGCTGACAAATATAGTGATTAGTCCGATCGCTTGCTTGAGGATTGGCAAAACCTGTGATAAAAAGCGCCCCCGTAAAATCAGTCCTAGAAATGTCCCTAAGGCGATCGCCAAAACATTAATCCAAGTTCCACTGGTTTTTGTCCAAAAATCTAGCATTTGATTACGATTGTCTTGCCATGTCCTTCCAAATATACTCCCTTACAGTCTATTGATGCTTTGAGGGGAACCGAGAGATTTTGATCATCGGCGCTTCGCGCCGATGATCAAAATCTCTCGGGGTTTTAAGTCAGCGCAAAGCGTTGTACTACTCAAAAATAGATATAGCGAACTTCAAAGATTAGTGGCGCTTCGCGCCACTAATCTTTGAGTGTTACAATAGCTGGCGCACAAAATCTAAAACAAACTATATGGATTTTTATGAATGGTACGATCGCAGTCTCGTGGAAGCACATCAGCATAATGTCCCTAAGTATGAATTGGAATATCTCGCTATCAGCCTGCTAGGTTTAACAAAACTAGACCTAAGATTGCGATCGCCAAATATAGAAGTACAAATAGATTCTCAAAAATTAATTAAACTTGATCAAGCATGGCAAGAAAGATGTCGCGATCGCGTACCTGTGCAGTATTTAATTGGCTCAGTAATTTGGCGTGATTTAGAGTTGCAAGTCTCGCCCGCAGTATTAATTCCTCGTCCTGAAACTGAGTTAATTATTGATATTGCTGCCGATTTTATAAATCAAAATAACCAATCATTAATCTATCAAAAAGGGGATTGGCTAGACTTAGGGACAGGCAGTGGGGCGATCGCGATCGCCCTAGCTAAAATGTTACCTCAATCGCAAATATACGCAGTTGATATTAGCGAATCAGCCTTAGAACTTGCTAAGGAAAATGCCTATAGAAATATGCTGACAAATCAGCAAATTAATTTTTATCTTGGTAATTATTTTGAGCCGATCTCGCAATTGAATCTGCAAAACAAATTTGTAGGCATGATATCTAATCCGCCTTATATTCCCAGTTTTGAAGTGCTTAACTTACAGCCAGAAGTCGTAAACCATGAGCCACACTTAGCCCTTAGTGGTGGTGATGACGGACTGGATGCAATTAGAGAATTAGTAAATACTGCGCCTAATTATTTGATCTCGCAAGGTTTCTGGATTATTGAATTAATGTCTGGTCAGGCAAGTATAGTGCGATCGCTACTTTTAGATAATGGTTGTTATGGCAACATCGAAATCCATCAAGATTACGCAGGTATTGAGAGATTTGTATCGGCTCAAATGACAAAGCCAATGATGTAAGCTTTGCTTACATCATTGGCTTTGTCATTTGAAAGAAATCGCAAAGCGTTGTAATTAACGCACTTGATATTTAGCAGCTTCAGAGATTACAGGTATCTCCGCATATTCTCCCCTGACACAACGAAATATTGAATATATGCACGCGGCATTAATGCCAATAAATGTAGCATTTAATAAAATATCTCTTGCAAAAGATAGAAAAGATATTTGATCAATTAGTCTTACTACGATACTTACAAGAATAATAATTATGTTGAGTAACAATGCTTGAGCAGCGTTAAATCTAATAAAGTATGAAATATTATTGTCCCTGACTACAAAAAAGTACAAACCAAGGAAAATGAACAACTCCAATGTTAAGCGCAATACTGGCACTACAGGAAAAGTCATGACATTGAGATAAAACCAAATTAGTGGAGTAAATGGCAATACAAGCAACGGAAATTGCTCAAACAATATACCGCCGTAGATCACTACTGCCGACATAGGAATAATGTAAGGCAAGCAACTGTAAAAACGATCTAAAGATTTTGTGGTTTGCTTCCATGTCATAACTTGTTTCCTGATTGGTGTAAAGTCTTCGAGATTTAGATAGTATACCAAGTTAGAAAAATGCAACGCTCCTTCACAATTCAGAAAGTCATTGTATGTATCTCAACATAATTAAGATCAAAAACCATCGGTCGTTCCGCC
>MNZA01000260.1:31737-33800 GCA_001873375.1 Oscillatoriales cyanobacterium CG2_30_44_21 | reverse complement strand
CTTGTTTTTTTAGGTTACTTATGTTGAGATACTTAGTGCTTTCCTAAAACTCAATAAATTTTATAGAAGACTAACTATGTAAGCCTCTTATAGAAATTCTTTTACTACAGTCTATTTAGGCTTTGATGGGTACATAGAAAGTTTTGACAACGGCGCTTAGCGCCGCCTCTGGAATTTTAAGTTGATTTGGCTGATGCGATCGCCAAACATTCAAAGTTAGGGTTAAACGATTCTTAAATCTCAATTTTGTTTGAGGTGTGATAACCTGACGAAATAATTGTGTGAGGAAGTTAAGGTGAAGCGATTATCCAAAGTACCGATTGAGAGAAGTGTGCAAACTGCTACTTCTGTTCATGTTTTTTGTGCAGCTATATTGGCGATTTCCACTTGCTCTGTTGACGGTATGAGTGCCGCGCCCAAAGCTTCTCAAACGGGAGCGCCAACCAATCAAATATCACCTTTACCTCATGCAAACTCTTCTGCAATTGGCTTAACCAAACTCAAGCAAAGCCCAGAAGTACTGATCCCCATTAAAAAAATCCTCGTTGTCGGTAGCTCCATCCTTACCGAAGCTGAGATTAGCAAAATAACCGATCCCTACTTACAGAAATCTCTCACCTTTGAGCAAATCCGCGCGATCGCCGATCAGTTCACCCAAATTTATCAAGAACGCAATTACATCACTTCCCGCGCCATTCTTGAAGCGCAAGAAATTAAAGATGGCGTAGTAACGATCAAGATTTTAGAAGGAACACTAGAACGAGTTGAGATCCGCAGATCGGTTGATGTGGGCGGCAGATTAAATGATGAATATCTTACAAGTCGCGCCTTGCTAGCTGCCGACAAGCCAATTAACTTCACTCGCCTTGAAGAAGAATTACAACTGCTGCGGTCTAACCCTCTACTCTCAGATGTCAGAGCTAACCTGACTGCGGGTTCAAAACCAGATCAAAGTATTCTGCAAATCACTTTTTCAGAAGCGAAGTCTCTCAATATAAATCTGTTTACTGACAATTACGGCAATGTCTCGTCAGGAATCTATCGCGCTGGAGCAACCTTGCAAGAGTTAAATTTAACTGGGATCGGTGACTCAGGTTTTATCAGTTATACTCGCTCAAGCGGAGCCAATAGCTACGGACTAGGCTATCAATATCCCCTCAATCCCACAGGCGGGACGTTGAGTTTAAACGCTGCGATTAGCGATAGTCGCATTACCCAACCTGAATTTGCGAGTCTAAACATTACAACTGACTCTCAGGTATATGAAATCGCCTATCGACAGCCTGTGATCCGATCGCTTAGAGAAGAACTCGTATTAGGCGCATCTTTTGGTTTTGAGAATAGCTCTTCTTCAGTTAATGGACAGCCCTTTAACTTTCAAAACCAAGCAAATGTTCAATCACCTGACGATGGGCGATCGCAAGCCAGAGTGCTAAAACTCACCCAAGACTATGTTAACCGTGACAATAGCGGTGCTTGGGCTTTGCGATCCGTCTTTAGTGCGGGCTTAAATATTCTAGGTGCAACCATTCGTAATGATGGCTCCCCCGATGGGCGGTTTCTCTATTGGACAGGGCAGGTTTTGCGGGTGCAGCGCTTAGGAGACGATCGCGATACTCTGGCATTTTTCAGACTTAATGCTCAATTTACAGGCGATCGCCTCTTGTCTCTCAATCGCTTTAGTGTAGGCGGACCTCAATCAATTCGTGGCTACCGCCAAAATCAAAATACAGGAGATAGCGGCATCCAAGCCTCAGTAGAAGTTCAGTTCCCCATCCTCAGAGACGATAGTGGATTGACAACGATCAAATTACTTCCGTTTATAGAAGCAGGTTCAGTCTGGAATAACCGCACCGCAAATCCTAGTCCCCAAACTCTATTTAGCGTTGGTTTGGGTGCTGTCTATCAACCACTTCGCAATCTCTCTTTTCGAGTTGACTGGGGTATTCCCCTTGTCAATGCCAATAACTCTGGCTCTAATCTTCAAGATTCAGGTTTATACTTTTCCGTCAATGGTAATTTCTAATTTGTTGCGACACTCTGCGCCGTAACAAACCTAAAGA
>MNZA01000260.1:0-31722 GCA_001873375.1 Oscillatoriales cyanobacterium CG2_30_44_21 | reverse complement strand
TTGCGCCGCCAATCACTCTTTGATAGCTATACTACGATTAACACGTTAAACTTGTCGAATGATTACCCCACTCAAACGCAAAAGCTTTGATGAGCTTATTCCTGCCGTTCCCACATCTGAGCAATATCAATACTATTGGGGCGATGGACAAAGCGTATTTCGCCGAGTTGCCATCTCGATCGCTAGTGTAATTATTTTCACAATTTTATACAATCGTGTTCATGAAAATAATCCTAGTAGTTTTGCGGCTTTGGCAATGTTTGTCTGTGCGGCGCTCGGCGGTTTGTACTGGATGCTAGAGCCTGTGGCAATGGCGAGTATTCGTAATGCGAAGTTACGCCGATTTCCTTACTGTGGGTTCTGGCAAGCAGAAGTTTTAGATGTATACATATCCCAAGAAGTTTTAGCCCGTTCGGAAAAAGTGGACTCGCGGGGGCGAATGGACATTAGCTATGATGCAGAAAGCTTTTTAAATATCGAACTAGGCGATGAAACCGAATTTGTAACTACGTTAAGGTTGCCGATGCGGCGCGAATTAAAACGAATTCGTCCTGAGCAAACGGTCTATATGTTGCTATTTTCTAACGATCGCCGCTTTGGTCGGGTAAGCCGCCAAACGTCCGATGCCTTCATTCCCCAATACAATCTCTGGGTGGGGGATTATCCTTATCTGCGGCGCGATACTTTTATCGATTTGACTAAATTTATGTCGGCGCGATCAAAAAGAACTGCCAATGTTGAACAGTAAAGGTCGGCGCTTCGCGCCGACCTTTACTGTTCGTTTGAGCGCTAGGCGCTGTAATTTTTAATAACTGGTCACAGGCACTTGCTGCGCGAAATCGGCATCGCCAACTTCGTGAAAATCAGTTTCACCAAAAATTGCCGTCTCGAACTTGTAGTGCTTAAACTCTAAAATATTGCCTGAATGATCTGCCAAGAAAAAAGTGCGATGTTCTAAGGGCGTATCGACAAAGCGAACTTTGGGCTTTTGATAAAACCTGAGGCGCTTATCATGTACCTTCTCCAACAACGCCATCCAGTTATTTTCTGAATAAAAAACCAGTCCAAAATGGCGGGGATAAATGCCCCGTTGAGCATCAAGCTCCTCGCGGACAACGTGAGCAACTAACTGATGACCGTACAAGCTCATAATTATGGAGTCATCTGACTCGCGTCCAGCCAGACAGCCCAGCCCATCAATGTAAAAAGCCTTAGTGCTGGCAATATCTGTGACTGGGAAGGCGAGATGAAAGAGGATCTTGGTCATGGTGCGGTGTTCTCTAGCATAAGTTTGGTGCGCTTGAGCTTATCAGGAACCTCAATGGGATATGTCCCCGTAAAACAAGCCGTGCAAAAATGCGTCGTATCAATCTGGGTCGCTCTTAGCATCGCGTCATGACTGAGATACGCTAACGTGTCTACCTCAATCTGCTCAGCGATCGCCTGAACAGACTTTTGGGCAGCAATTAAGTGGTCTTGCGAATCCGTATCGATACCATAGAAGCAAGGATGCGTAACAGGCGGGGAAGAAATACGCATATGTACTTCCGTTGCACCAGCCTCACGCAAGGCTCTAACTATTTTACGACTCGTAGTTCCCCTTACGATCGAATCATCGATCACAATTACGCGCTTTCCTTGCAAAACATCCTTGAGCGTGTTTAGCTTCATGCGAATGCCCGACTCTCGCATTGCTTGGGTGGGCTGAATGAAAGTTCGCCCCACATAACGATTTTTGATCAAGGCTTCGCCATAGGGAATTCCTGACTCACGGGAGAAGCCGATCGCCGCAGGGATGCCCGAATCAGGTACGCCAATGACGATATCTGCTTCTACAAAACTCTCTTTGGCTAGCTCGCGCCCAATCCGCAGCCTGTAAGTATAAAGACTCTCATCGTGCATCACGCTGTCAGGTCTAGCAAAGTAGATCATTTCAAAGACACAGAGTTTTGGCTTAGGCGCTTCCCATTGCAAGGACTGAATCCCATTTTCTAGGGTGATGATAACCAACTCCCCTGGTAAAACTTCGCGTACATACTCGGCACTGATGATGTCAAGCCCACAGGTCTCTGACGACAAAACATAAGAGCCATCGGCAGTTTTGCCAATTACCAAAGGTCTTACTCCGTAAGCGTCTCTTGCTCCCGCGATCGCATTTGGCATTGCCATCACCAGACTGAATGCTCCATGACAACGATGTAAAGCCTTGGCGATCGCCTCTTGCCAATCCTTACCTTCAGCAACAGCTTCGCCAACTGCAAAGGCAATCCCTTCAGAGTCGGTAGTAGATTCGAGAGCATGACCTTGAGCTGACAACTCGGCTCTTAGTTCCGTAGCATTTACCAAGTTGCCGTTATGCGCTAACGAAAAATCTCCCAACCTTGTACTCACCACAATCGGCTGAGCATTACAAACTTTGCTGGAACCTGTGGTCGAGTAGCGATTGTGACCAATCCCCAAAGCCCCTTTCATTTCCGCAAGGATAGTTTCATTAAAAACTTGAGCCACTAGCCCCATCGCCTTATGGGTATGGGTCGTGCCTTGTGCATCATAAACAGTAATCCCTGCCGACTCTTGACCGCGATGTTGCAGCGCATACAGCCCAAAATACACCAGCTTAGCAACATCCCCTTCTGGTGCGAGTACCCCAAAAACACCACAGGCTTCCTGTGGCTTATCTAGTTCATTATTAATAAAATTCTTAGTTTCTTCAGGCATCTCGTCAGCATAAGTAGAATAGTCAGAATGTTCTGGCAACATAGCAGTTGTACGCAATACTTTAGGTTTGGTAAAGAAGAAAAGCCCCTGCCTAAATCGTACCAGTGTTAAGCATTTCTTAACCAAATTTAAAAAACCAAGTGAGGGTTTTGCAGCATCTCTTGGGCGCGACAAAGCCACGCACTCCTAATCACACAATAGAGTGAGGCGACACAGAGCGCCGCTTCACTCTATTTGCGTAAGTCCTATTGGGTTTTATTTTGTCCTTCTGCCCTGTAAACTTAATTACGATGCTGTGTAATAAGGCACAGCCAACCTAGATTTCGCTTTCTATTGCTAGAAGATTTCTAGAATGTAAGTGGTCAAGCCTAATTAAATATAAACCCTCAAAGCTATAGCGCAGGCTACAAATTGAGGTGCTGGCTTTTAATTAGACCCAACTACTTAGTAAAAAATAATAGTTATAAAATTCAGATAAATTAAGGATTCCTACGCATGGATAATACAATCAGCCTTGAGATTATTGAGGTCGTGGAACAAGCCGCGATCGCATCTTCTCGCTTCATGGGCTTGGGCAAGAAAGATGAAGCTGACGAAGCCGCCGTTGAAGCAATGCGCGAACGGATGAACAAGATTCATATGCGCGGACGTATTGTCATCGGTGAAGGCGAACGCGACGAAGCGCCGATGCTATATATCGGTGAAGAAGTTGGTATCTGCACACAGCCCAATGCGGCTGAGTTCTGCACCCTCGAAGAACTACAAGAAATTGATATCGCAGTTGACCCTTGCGAAGGTACTAACTTAGTTGCCTATGGTCAAAATGGCTCTATGGCAGTTTTGGCAATTTCTGAGCGCGGTGGACTATTCCAAGCACCTGACTTTTATATGGACAAGCTGGCTGCACCTCCTGCCGCTAGAGGTCACGTTGATATCCGCAAAAGCCCTACCGAAAACCTGAAGATTCTTTCGGAATGTCTGAACCGTGCTGTTGAAGAACTAGTGATTGTCGTCATGGATCGTCCTCGTCACAAAAGCTTGATCTCCGAAATTAGAGCCGCAGGCGCTCGTGTCCGTTTGATCAGCGATGGTGACGTATCCGCCGCTATTTGCTGTGGTTTTGCTGGTACAAATATCCACGCGCTGATGGGTATCGGTGCTGCTCCTGAAGGTGTAATTTCCGCTGCTGCCATGCGTTGCTTGGGTGGACATTTCCAAGGTCGCTTGGTTTATGATCCTGCTGAAGTCAAAACCCCTGAAAGTGAAAAGTGGACTCGCGAAGGTAATATCGCCCGTCTAACCGAAATGGGTATCACCGATCCTGACAAGGTTTATAACGCTGAAGATTTAGCCTGTGGCAAGAATGTGTTGTTTGCTGGTTGTGGTATCACCCCTGGCACCTTGATGGAAGGCGTACGCTTCTTTGGTGGCGGTTGCCGTACCCAGTCTTTGGTTATCTCCAGCCAATCCAAGACTGCTCGTTTTGTTGACACCATTCACTTGACCAGTGACAGCCCTAAAGTTATTAACTTGCGTTAATCACTGCGCCGTTTTTTAACATCGCTCAAAACCAAAAAAGGAAGTGCTGCTAAGCAGGACTTCCTTTTTTGGTTTTGAGCGCGATGCGCTGTAGCAACAAAAAATGGCTCCGCCATTTTTTATTTGGTACTACACAAATTTTGCCAATGCGTCCAAATAATCACCATCGCCATCGTATCAAGGCGGCAATATTGATAAAGTAATTCTTGCCACTGCGATCGCTCTATTCGCTTCTCTTCAGTTAATTCTGATGAATTACCTAGCCTATTTTCTCCAAACATTAAATCCTGATAAGCCAACATCGCTCCCGCACCTTCATTGACAACTTGAAAGCGATCGCCTATTTGCATTTGCGGCAAAACATCATAGGGACTCAATACCTCACCATCGCGATCGCGATAGTATTCTTGGAAGTACGGTATTTCATACAGATAAGGATTGGTTTTCCAAATTGCTGGCAGCACACACTTGAGAGAAGTGCGACCTTTCATGAGGGGATGGAAATAATGTTTGAGGGTCAGGTCATTCATGTCCACAAGTTGGGATGATCCTCTGCTGCCTAGCTTGGCGGTGTTGGCTAGCCATGTCATCAACTGTGGGTTTTGATAATCATAGGCTTGCATTTGATAATAAATATCCCGCAACACACTATTTTCATGGGTTGCCCAAGTCAAAATCGTCCCTCCCTCGCCCAGACATTCCATGAGTGACTCGGCAAACTGGAAATTAGGAAAAGTATTTTCTAAATCGAGCCATTCCCTTTGCATAGGAGCCGCATCGGGAGAAGCGATCGTGTGACAACTCCACTGAAAGGCTACCTGTTCATAGGTTTGCATCCGTGCGCGATAGGGGATCGCCATGCGTGAAGTCTCAAAATCAATGAAATGAATGGGATAAGTAATCTGGCTCATGACTCTGGGAAGATGTTCAGAAATCCATTCCTTATTCTTTTGGGTATATTCGATTTGAATAAGCTGACGATAGCTATAGGTGTAATCGTTGAGTTCTTCTAAAGGAACATCAAACATACTTGCCTTTCGCTGTTCGATCAGTGTATTCACTAAGGGCGTTTCATTGCCGCCAATTCTCCCCATTTGATAGAGATCCAAGATGTGATTGTCCACATCAGCAAGATCGCCCCAACATTCCCGAAATCCATCGCGGGAGTCATACTCACTAGCTCTATATTCACAACCCTTACATTTCTTGCCTATGGGTGCAAATATTTCTGGTGACTGATTTAGCAAATAGCTAATATATTTTTGAGACTCAAAAATTGTCGGCTCCACTAGCTCCGCCACTTCCTCGGTAATACTAACTTTAGTCAAAAATTGATCTTGCTTTAAAGCTTCCAAATCACCAGTAAATTCGATTTTAATTCCATTCAACTTTGATAATGAGTTTCGATTACTAGAAATACGCTGAATCTGAAAGTAAGCAGCCAGATTATCAATAGAAGTAGTCTTGGCGCGATCGGGAACCATTAACTGCGGCAGAATCTGGAACTGCGCTTCGGGCAGATATTCTGCCAGCATTTCCTGCAATATGCCCACCTGATAGGCAACATCTTCAATGATGTTGCGCCACTCACCGCCAACTCTGCCAGTCCGCTTATTTCTAAATAGCGAGAGATTGCGATATTTAACCAAGTCCGCATGGGCTTTACTATCAAAGCCTTTCGCTCTAATTTCGATAATTTCAAGGCGATCGCCCTCTTTGACCAAAATATCCGCCCGAGCAATCCGATTGCCTGCATAAAATATAGGTTCAAATAGAGTCACATTTTCTTGCTGTAAATAGGAAATAGTTTCCTGCAAGGCTCTGGTAATGTTTTCTTCAGAACTAAAATTCGCGGTGAGATAAATCCCTTGGGGATAGAGTAAATGAGCGATTTTATTGATAATAAAATTGCCATCAGCCAAAATTCTTGTATATCCATCCACACGATCAACCGTAGGATAGCCCAACTTTTTATAATGAAGTTTTGTGGAACAACTGCGCGCCGTCTTCAGATCAGACTTGGTTAAATATAGAGGATGGGACATAGGATTATTTTTGTTCGGGATGGCAGGCGATCGCGTTACCACAGGTGTCATTGATGGCGGCGATTAACTCATACATTCGTCCCATCTCCCGCGAGTTAAAGTGCATGATCAAGCGCGGCAGTTCGGCAATATGTGGCTCATTAATTTCAATGGGTAAAGCTTGACTAGGTTCAATTTTACCCTTAGTTACAACATCGCCGAAGTTGTCGTTTAGCCTTGCCATATGGGCATCATCGATCGCCATATTTAAGCGAATCACGAGCAGATCATCAACCCATCGGCAAGAATGATAAACACTGTAAAAGGAGCGAATAAATTCACACGCTTCATTTACATCATCCGTAATTTTATACAGGCTACGGTCTTCTTCAACAATTAGCCCCCGCGCCATCAGATTATGCTGCACAAAATGATCCCAATTTTGCCAATAATCCCCACCTTTCTTGTCAATCAACACAATGGGACGAGGCGTTGTTCGACCTGTTTGGCACAGGGTTAAGCACTCAAAAAATTCATCCTGTGTTCCGAAGCCTCCTGGGAATAGGGCGATCACGTCACTTTCTTTGATGAAATACAATTTGCGCGTAAAAAAGTACCGAAAACTCACCAAGCGCGAAGCCTCAGTGACAAAGACGTTGCTCGTCTGCTCAAAGGGCAAATTAATATTTAGTCCAAAGGAATGATCGCCCGCCCCCTCATTGCCCGCCGCCATAATGCCGCCACCTGCACCAGTAATCACCATAAACCCTTGCTTGGTAATCTTTTCAGCAAAGTCAAAAGTGCTTTGATATTCAGGGGCATCGGGAGCAGTCCGCGCCGAGCCAAAAATACTAACTTTGCGCTGATAGCGGTGGGGATAAAACATGGCGATCGCCTTTTGCATATCCTGCAACGATCCCGCCAAAATTTTCCAATCAAGCCGCTCCGCACCACCATTACCAATCTGAGCGATCGCTTCTAGGGCAGCATAGATCAGATCTCCATGATCCGTTGAGTCCAACCGATCAATTAACCCTTGTAAGTTGTCAGCAAGTGTCTTTACATCTAAAGACGAACAAATTTTAGCCATAATGATCATGTTACAGCGCTTTGCGCTGACTTACAAAACCAGAAGCACTTTTGAAAAGGTTGCATCGCAACCCTTTCAAAATATAAGTTGTAACAAAGCTTAGATATTTGCCATAACTTGCCACTTCGTAGGATACTAAAGTAGTAACAAAAGTTAACAAAAAATTAATAATTTCCTATGGCAACCATTACATTTGTGAATGAAGGCAAAGAGGTGATCGCGATGGATGGTGCTAATCTCCGCATGAAAGCCCTAGAAAACAACATCGATATCTACAAATTCATGGCGAAGCTAACCAACTGTAATGGCTATGGGCAATGCGCCACCTGTGTTGTCGAAATTACCGAAGGCTTAGAAAATCTTTCCCCCAAGACCTCCTTTGAAGAAAAGAAGTTAAAAAATAAGCCCGCAAACTATCGTTTAGCCTGCCAAACCCTAGTAAATTCAGGCAATGTTAGCGTCAAGACTAAGCCGTAGTAGCAAGTGGCGGCGCTTCGCGCCGCCACTTGCTTTTGGGGTGGGCTGTCACTAACCTGCTAAGGTATGTGCGGTAAAACGTACTTCTCAAAAAATCCATAAGTAGACGATTAAGTGCTACGTTAAAATAGAATAATTGTATATATAACCTTTTTAGGCGACAGAGAAACTCCCTATGGCGCGTGATTATTACGAAATTCTTGGAGTCGATCGCAGTACTGACAAAGAGGAAATCAAACGAGCATACCGACGTCTAGCTCGCAAATATCACCCCGATGTCAATAAAGAAGCGGGGGCAGATGAACGATTTAAAGAAATTAACCGTGCTTACGAAGTTCTATCGGAGCCTGAAACACGCGCTCGTTATGACCGATTTGGAGAAGCGGGGGTATCGAGTGGTGGCGCATCGCCCGATATGGGCGATATGGGCGGCTTTGCAGATATCTTTGAAAGCTTTTTTAGTGGATTTTCTAATACAGGGCAGCAGCAACAGGCGCGTCGTCGCAGTGGACCAACTAGGGGCGAAGACTTACGCTTTGACCTGAAATTGGATTTCCGTGAAGCTGTATTTGGTGGCGAGAAGCAGATCAAGATCTCCCACTTAGAAACTTGCGGAACCTGTAGCGGCTCTGGCGCAAAACCCGGCACTAGACCGCGCACTTGTGGAACCTGTAGCGGTACTGGGCAAGTTCGTCGGGCTACCCGCACTCCCTTTGGCAGCTTTACGCAGGTGTCCACTTGTCCTACTTGTAATGGCACTGGGCAAACCATCGAAGACAAATGCGAAAGCTGTAATGGGCTAGGACTAAATCAAGTCACCAAAAAGCTAAAAATTACCATTCCTGCTGGTGTCGATAGCGGTACAAGGTTACGAGTTTCCAGCGAAGGTGACGCAGGACAGCGTGGCGGTCCATCGGGCGATTTGTATGTTTACCTGTTTGTTCAAGCTGACAACGAGTTTGAGCGCGAAGGAATTAACATCCTTTCAGAAATCAGAATTAGCTATCTTCAAGCTATCCTTGGCGACAAAATTGCCATTAATACTGTGGATGGCAAAAAGCCTTTGACTATTCCTGTGGGGACGCAGCCTGACACGGTGCTGACCCTTGAAGGCTCAGGCGTTCCCAAACTCGGCAACCCTGTGGCGCGGGGCGACCATCTTATCAAAATTAAGGTTGACATTCCCACTAAGCTCGCCAGTGAAGAGCGCGAAGTGCTTGAAAAACTCAAGGAAAAGCAGTTTGGCGGCGCATCTAAGGGTGGCATTGGCGATATCTTGGGCGGTATATTTGGCAATCAAAAGTAAAGATCATGTGTATTCAAGCAGTCAAGTTAATTGATTTACGCGGCGTTCCTTGTCCTCTCAGCTTCGTGCGGGCAAAGCTGCATTTGGAAAAGCTCGAAACTGGTCAGTTAATGGAAGTGCTGCTAGACGGTGGCGAGCCGATTGAACAAGTACCCAATAGCTTGATGTCCGATGGACATCAAGTTAAGGGTATTGAAGAGCGCGATCGCCACTTTGCTTTGATCGTTCAGAAAGCCTGATGTCAGAACTAACTGGCAAGGTATTGGCGGTGCAAGCCAACTTTTATCGTGTCAAGCTAGATCGCGAGTTTTCCATAGAGTTACTAGATGAGTTTGGGCAGAAGTATCAGCACCACGTTAGTGAGTTGCTTTGTACGAGACGCGCAAGGCTCAAAAAAATCGGACAGCAGATTTGTGTTGGCGATATCGTCATCATTGAGGAACCAGACTGGCAAGGCGGACGGGGAGCAGTTTCTGAAGTTTTGCCAAGGCAAAATTTGATCGATCGCCCTACGGTTGCCAATGTTGACCGCATTCTCTTAATTTTTGCCCTTGCCGAGCCAACCCTTGATCCTTATCAACTGAGTCGCTTCTTGGTCAAAGCTGAAAGTGCAAATGTTGAAGTATTGCTATGCCTCAACAAACGGGATCTTGTGGATGATCAAACGTGGCAAGTATGGCGCGATCGCCTAAATAGTTGGGGATATGACCCGATCGCAATTAGTACCTATACCCAAGATGGAATTGAGAATCTAGCGCAGCATTTGCAAACAGGCGTGACGGTGGCGGCGGGGATGTCGGGCGTGGGTAAGTCCAGCTTAATCAATTTACTAGTCCCAAATTTACAGGTTCGGGTGGGCGAGGTGTCTCAAAAAATGGGGCATGGTAAGCACACTACTCGCCATGTGGAGTTGTTTACCTTACCCACAGGCGGTTATTTGGCGGATACTCCTGGGTTTATGCAACCTAATTTGGTGGTGACTCCCCAAGATTTGGCGCATTACTTTCCTGAGGCGCGGCAAAGGCTAGCCTTGGGCGTACCATGTCATTTTCATAATTGTTTACATCGCCGCGATGAGCCTGACTGTGTAGTGCGGGGAGATTGGGAACGGTATGAGCTTTATTTGGATTATTTGGAAGAGGCGATCGCCTATCAACAAAGACTAAAGAATACGGCAAATGCTGATGCGGTAACGAAGGTAAAAGATACCAGTTCAGGTAAGCATCAACAGGAACCAAGGCTACTCAAAAAGCGATATCGGCGTGAGTCTCGCCGCAGCGAACATCAAAATCCCGATCTAGATCGAGATTTTGAAGAACAGGGCAACGAAAACCATCACAAGACTTCTCGCTCAAAACCAAATCAAAAAAACCTTTAAAATCGTCGCAATGCGACGATTTTGAAGGTTTTTTTGATTCTTAACGGCAAAAAACAATGGCGGCACAACGTGCCGCCATTGTTTTTTAAACTTTTGCCAAACCACTGTGCCGCAATAGCGGCGCAGTAATCGGTTCGCGTCCTCGAAAAGTTTTGAATACTTCCATCGGATGCTGACTACCGCCAAGGGCTAGCACCGTATCGCGGTAAAGCCGACCTGTCGCCGCGATCGCCTGTTCATTTTCCAGTCCAGCCTCCTCAAAAGCAGCAAAGGCATCAGCACTGAGGACTTCCGCCCACTTGTAACTGTAGTAACCCGCCGCATAGCCACCCGCAAAGATATGTCCAAACGAACAAAGGAAGTTGTCCTCTGGCAAAGGTGGGAGTACCATTGTATTTTCGGCGAGGCGCGATCGCAACTGTAAGGGAGTTTCAGCGCCGCCAACTTGATAGCGATGATGTAACTCGATATCCACAAGGCTAAAGTGCAACTGGCGCAACATTCCTGAGCCACTCATGTAGTTTTTGGAGTCAACCAACTTCTGGTAGTAGCTCTCAGGCAAGGTTTCCCCAGTCTCATGATGCTTCGCCATGCCAAAGAGAGTGGCGCGATCATAGCACCAGTTTTCCATAAATTGGCTAGGAAGCTCCACTGCATCCCATTCCACATTATTAATTCCTGAAGCACCCGCATAGTCAACTTTAGTCAGCATATGCTGCAAACCATGACCAAACTCATGAAATAGAGTTTCCACTTCGCCAAAGGTCATCAAGCTGGGCTTGCCATCTACGGGGGGCGATTGATTGCAAATTAAATAGGCAACGGGCAGACGAGTAATTGATTTGCCCTCTTCGATCACCCTTGCCCGACCGATGCAATCGTTCATCCATGCACCGCCGCGCTTTTCGGCAGGGCGACTGTATGGATCGAGATAGAAATAGGCGATCGCTTGATTATTCTCGTTTTGAATCTCAAAGAAGCGCACGCTTTCATGCCAAATCGGTGCTTGACCATCGGCAGCCACGACATTGACTCCAAACAGTCGTTTGACTAACGCAAATAAACCTTCCAAAACTTGCGGCAATGGAAAATAAGGGCGCAACTCTTCCACTGTGAAGTTAAATTTAAGCTCACGCTGACGCTCAGCCCAATAGGAAGTATCCCAATGCTTCAGTTCTGAGGTTTCGCCTTGGGACTTCGCAAACTCCTTGAGTTCGGCAAATTCGGAAACGGCGGCATCGTAACTGGACTGGCGTAACTCTTCCAGTAGCTTTTCCACAGCATCCACATTGGGAGCCATTTTACGGGCAAGGCTCAACTCGGCATAGGTGGAGTAGCCCAGCAGATTGGCTTTTTGTTGGCGCAGTTCCAGAATGCGATCAATTAAAGGGGAGTTATCAAACTCACCATTAGCAGCACGACTCACAAAGGCGCGATATAACTTCTCACGCAAATCACGGCGGCGACTATGCTGCATAAAAGGCACATAGCTAGGATAGTCAAGGGTGATGCACCAGGGTCCATTTTCAGGAGTGGCTTTGTCATCACCATCTAGCCGTGCCGCCTGTGCCGCCTGTGCCAACAGGCTGGGTGGCAATCCTGCAATCTCTTCGGGCAAAGTAAGCGTCATACTAAACGCTTTAGTCGCATCGAGAACATGATTAGAAAAGTTAGTAGACAGTTCCGCAAGTTCCATTTGAATAGCGTTGAACTTCTCTTTGTCCGCTCCTTCTAAGCCCACGCCCGACAATTCCGCATCCCGAATTGCCGCTTCCACAATTCGCTTTTGAGCAGGTTCTAGGCTGTCCCACTCTGACGATCCGTAAATTGCCTTGTAAGCTTTATAAACTGGCTGACTCTGGCTAAAACGATTGAAAAATTCAATAACTTTAGGCTGGGCGATTTTGTGAGATTCGCGCAAATCAGCACTATTTTTAACACTTAACAAATGCTCGATCGCACCCCAAGCCCAACCAATCCGCTCAGTCAAACGCTCTAACGGCTCTACCAAACCTGTCCATGTGGGCTGAAGATTCGCTTCTAGTTCATTCAATTGACTACCAGTTTCTTCTAAAAGCTGTGTAATCGCGGGAATGACTTGCTCAGCCTGAATTTCAGGAAATGGTGGTAAACCCTTACCAATTAGAAGTGGATTTGTAACTTCACTCATAAGTTATTTAGTAGATTTTTAAGATTTGTAAACTAATTGTTCTAATTATAGCGACATCCAGCCTGTTGACACTCAGAGCAGAATAGAAAAGTTGATTACAGCCTATTGAGGCTTTGATGGGTACAGAGAGAATTTTGAAAGCGGCGCATGAAGTTTATTGATATGAATTCTCAATAGTTGTTAATATGACGGCAATCTCAATTACTTAAAATCTTGTTAGCTTGATAATGATTATCGTTATTACAATTTGGATTAAGATGTACAACTGTACTCAAATAAACTGAATAAACTAATGCTTCATTCCAAATTTCAGCCTTTGCCAAAGTCTCTAAGTTGCGCGATCGCCATTTCTGCAACTATCTCAACAGTCGCGATCGCTGAGGTCGCTAGCCTGTCAGCGCAGTCGCTCCCGTTTCCAGAGGCGATCGTTCAAAATGCCACCTCTGTGTCCCAACTTAGCGATGTTCGCTCCACGGACTGGGCTTTCACGGCTCTGCAATCCTTAGTGGAGCGCTATGGTTGCATCGCGGGATATCCTGACAGAACTTTTCGCGGTAGTCAATCGACTAGTCGCTATGAATTTGCCGCAGGGTTAAATGCTTGCCTCGGTAAAATCAATGAAATCATCAGCGCAGGGCTAGCCGATAAGGTCACCAAAGAAGACCTTGCCACTTTGCAAAGGCTGCAAGAAGAATTTGCGGCAGAACTCGCGACATTGCGTGGGCGAGTCGATGCTCTTGATGCCAAAACTGCCAAATTAGAAGCGCAGCAGTTTTCGACAACGACCAAGCTAGAGGGGCAGGTGATTATCTCTGTCTCAGGCGGAGGCTCAGGAACCTCTGAATTACTTAGCCCCGCCAATGCGCCAACAGGTAATGTAGGGACAGCCAATACTACAGTAATTAGCCGCGTTCGCCTTGACCTAAATACTAGTTTTACAGGTGAAGATTTGTTGCTCACTCGCCTTGAATCGGGAAACGGTGGCACTAATCTCAGTAATTCCCTTGATGGTGGTGGCGATGTATTTGCTGGGTTTACTGGATTTGTGGGTAGTTCTAGCCTTGACTACAGTGATGTTGGCAACACATTTTCTTTAGGCAGACTGCGCTACGACTTCCCCATCGGTAAAGATATCCGTGCCTCGATTGGGGCGGCGATGTCGCTGAATGATCATCTTGATGCTAATAGCTTTGCCAATGATGAGTCGGCTGACTTTGCGATCGGGATGTTTATTAACAATCCGCTAATTTTGCCTGTAAATGATGGCGCGGGGGCAGTGCTGGATTGGAATATTGGTGGTAGCGCTTTCACGCTCAGAGCAGGATATGTGGCGGCTAATGCCAACAGCCCCACTAGCGACAGTGGCGCACCGAATGGAACGATCAATCAAGGGCTATTTGGCGATACCTATCAAGGCACAGTCGAACTAGAATTTGCACCCAAAAATAGTGATGAAGAGAGTCCGTTTGCGGCGCGTTTACAGTACACTCGGGCGGCGGTGAACAACCTTGACTACAACATCGGCGGCTTGAATTTGGAATGGGCTGTAAGCAAAGCGATCGCCCTTTTTGGTCGCTACGGATTTGGCAATATCAGCAATCGGGGGATCGACATAGCTTCGGCAATTCCTTCCTACATCAATGTAGGTACAGCAGGAGATTCGATCAATCCGCAAACATGGTCAGCAGGGATAGCTTTCCCTGATTTGTTTAAAGAGGGTGCGATGGGTGCGATCGCGGTGGGACAACCTTTTGTAGAGAGCAAAGTGGGAAATGCTACACAAACTAATGTGGAATTGTTTTATCGGATTCCTATTTCTGACAACATCAGCATTACGCCAGATTTGCAGTTTATTTTTAATCCAAATAACAACAGCAACAGCACTATTACAATCGGCACTTTGCGAACTGTATTTACCTTCTAAATATTTTTTAATGGCGGTCTTAATTTGAGTGCGATCTAAAAAATGTAAGAGCAATTCATGAATTGTTCTTACATTTTTTGTATTTACAGAAAGAGAAAATTTGAAAGCTTTGCTTCGCAAAGCTTTCAAATTTTCTCTGGGTTTTGGTTTGAGCGCGAAGCGCTGTAGCGGTAAGCTTGAACAATGTTCAAGTTATAAAAAAATGCAACCCAAAATCATCATTCATGGCGGCGCAGGCAGCACCGTAGAAAGCAAAGGTGGATATGAACCTGTTCGCAAGTCGTTATTTGCAGTTTTAGAGACCGTTTACCCAATGTTGCTCAATGGAGCTAAGGCGATCAATGCGGTTGTTAAAGCTTGTCAAATGCTGGAGGACGATCCTCGATTTAATGCGGGGACTGGCTCGGTTTTGCAGTCCGATGGACAAGTGCGGATGAGTGCCTCGATTATGGATGGCGATCGCCAAAGTTTTAGCGGTGTAATTAATACCTCAAGGGTCAAAAATCCGATCAATCTGGCTCAGCATTTGCAAACCAGCGACGATCGCGTTTTGTCGGACTATGGAGCCGCTGAACTCACTCGCGAATTGGCAATTCCCATCTATAACCCGCTCACCGATGAGCGTCTGGCGGAATGGGTGGAAGAACGGAAAACCAACTTCACCCGCAAAATGGCAGATGTGGCGATGGGAACGATTGGCGCGGTGGTGCTTGATCAATATGGCAGTATTTGCGCGGGAACTTCTACGGGCGGTCGCGGCTTTGAGCGGATTGGGCGCGTTAGCGACTCAGCAACTCCTGCGGGAAACTATGCCACGAAATTTGCAGGTGTTAGCTGCACGGGCGTGGGTGAAGACATTCTCGATGAAGGATTTGCCACGAGAGTCGTGGTGCGTGTCACCGATGGACTGACCCTTGAGCAAGCTGTCGCCAAGTCCATTGAGGAAGCCAAAAGCCGCGATCGCGATTTTGGCGCTATTTGTCTGGACGCAACAGGGGCGATCGCATGGGGTAAAACTTGCCCCGTTTTGTTTGCGGCGTACCATGATGGCGAAAAAATGCAAGATACACTGTAAATCTAAAGCAAGTTTTGCTGCCGTAGGCAGCAAAACTTGCTTTAGCTTGTCGCGATTGCCAGAAACATGAGCTAAGCTTTTCAAGAAGCCTAAATTAGAAGTATATGAAAGATGTAATCGTGATCGGCGCAGGTATGGCAGGTTTGACCTGCGCCCAACAACTAAAACAAGCGGGTCTAGATGTCACCATTGTCGAGAAGTCCGCAGGTGTGGGTGGGCGCATGGCAACTCGGCGCTTGCAAGCAACTTGGGTCGATCACGGCGCACAACTAATCTCGGTTAAAAGTGATAATTTTGGTAGATTTGTCCGCAGGTTGCAGGACAAAAGCATAGTTAAAGAATGGACTCGCAATGTTTATCAACTATCCAGCGATGGGCTGACTCCTCCTGCGGCGGATGAACGACATCAGCGCTATTGCTGTCCTCTCGGCATGACCGCGATCGCCAAGTATCTCGCCAGTGAGCTAGAAATTATCAATAATGCGCGGATCGTCAGTGTCAGCCATAGCGATCAAAAATGGCAATTACTAAGCGATCGCCAAGAATCATTGGAAACTAGAGCGATCGTTTCGACAATGCCTGCGCCTCAGTTTTTGCCTCTGTTTGAAGAAGCGCTTGCGCCTGCCCCTAGTTTTTTACAAGCATTGCAATCGGTCAAGTTTGCGCCCAGTGTCACGATTATGGCTGGCTATAGCGCTAGCCATGAAGTTCCCCAAGAATGGCAAGCGATCGCCTGTGTGAATGACCCGATTTTGAGTTGGATCAGCCACAACAGCAGCAAGCATCCTGATACCGCGACTCAGCCAGTGTTTGTATTTCAAAGTACCGCCCAATTTGCTAGACATTCTATGGACGAAGCCGATCTAGAGATTGCGGGAAAACCCTTACTCAATCAGGTAGGGCGCTTGCTTGCCCCTTGGCTAGCCAGTCCAGAGTGGTGGCAAGTCCATCGCTGGCGCTACGCCCTTGTCGAAGAGTCCTTGGGCGTTTCTTGCCTATCCACTAAAATCCCTATTCCCTTAGTCTGTGCGGGGGATTGGTGTGCTGGCAAAACTATCGAAGCTGCCTATCATTCAGGGCTAGCCGCCGCCGAATCGGCGATCGAGTTACTCAAAAAACCATAAGGTTGCGCCCCGCAGGGGCGCAACCTTATGGTTTTGCAATAACAGCGCAAAGCGCTGTTATTGCGGTTTTATTAGGGCGGCGCAAAGCGCCGCCATTACACACCCCCATAAATTGCGGATTCATGATCGCTTAGCCAAGCCCATAACTGATCCCCGTAGGAAAAATGCCACCATTCGTGAGGATGGCGCTGAAATCCGCTATGGCTCATAACTTGATGTAACAACTGCCGATCACGATGAAATTCTAAGGCTGGAGTATCAAGGGAATTTGCAAAATAATTAGGAAAAGAGCGATCGCTAATTTCATCAATCGGTGACCCCATATCTACGGCTGTGCCAGTATCAGCACCATAAAACGTAACATCGATCGCCGCTCCAGTACTATGAGGCGGCGGTGTTTTCGGGGCATGGCTGGGTAAAGCCCAAAACTTTAACACCTCTGACATGAGCGCATTTTTTTCGATCTCATTAATGTTGCTTAGCTCTAAACCCTTGCTATCAGCAAGCTGAGCGAGGCTGTAGTCCACCATGAACTGTTGCACCGCGATCGGGCGATAGGCATCAAAAATCGCCAGTTGATAACTGGGATAAATTTCTTTTAAATAAGCTTGGGCGGTTTGCAGCTTTGCCAAGATCCCTTGGCGTACAAAAAAGGGTGAGCGATCGCCATAGGGCGCTCCCAACGACATATAAGGGTGCGGATCAATAGTGATTAGCCCTGAAATTGCGACTAGGGGCTGATGGCACTCAACGATAGGAATGGCTTGGTAAGGTTTTAGCATCGGATTAATAACGGCGGCGCAGCCCTACCATAGTATGATTTTGTCTAGCAACCCAAATCGATCCCGTACAGTCATCACTATGCGTATCGCCATTTTTACCGAGACATTTTTACCCAAAATTGACGGCATTGTTACGCGCCTCAAATATACCGTTGAATATTTGGTCAAGCTTGGTAATCAAGTGCTAGTGTTTTCCCCAGACGGCGGACTTACTGAATATTGTGGTGCAGAAATTTATGGTGTATCTGCCTTCGATTTTCCTCTCTATCCAGAGCTAAAAGTGGCTTTACCGCGCCCTTCGATTGGGCTTGCCCTCGAAAGGTTTAAACCCGATATTGTGCATATTGTAAATCCTGCGATTTTGGGAATGGCGGGGCTGTACTACGCAAAATCGATGAATTTGCCGTTAATGGCTTCTTACCACACCCATTTACCCCAATATTTGCAGCATTACGGCTTAGGTTTCTTAGAAGGGGTGATGTGGGAATTAGTCAAAAATACGCACAATCAAGCGGCTCTAAACCTTTGTACCTCCACGGTGATGATTGATGAACTGCGATCGCATGGGGTAGAGCGTCTGGATTTATGGCAGCGCGGCGTGGATACATTGCAGTTTCATCCGCGTTTTAAAAGTGCAGAAATGCGATCGCAGCTAACCCAAGGACATCCTGAAGACACCTTATTTTTATATGTGGGTCGGCTCTCTGCGGAGAAGGAAATCCAGCAAATTTTGCCAGTCCTCGAAGCGATTCCTAACAGTCGTCTGGCGCTGGTGGGCAATGGCCCCTATCGGCAAGAGCTAGAAAGAATTTTTGCAGGAACCAATACTAATTTTGTGGGCTACTTGCGGGGAGATGATCTAGCTGCCGCCTTTGCCTCAAGCGACGCTTTCCTGTTTCCCTCACGCACAGAGACTTTGGGCTTGGTACTGCTGGAGTCGATGGCGGCGGGTTGCCCTGTGGTTGCCGCCAATTCGGGCGGGATTCCTGATATTGTCACCAATGGCATCAATGGTTATTTGTTTGAGCCAAGCGATCGCGAGGGAATGGTGCAAGCGGCTAAAGATCTGCTCCAAAGTCGCGATCAATATATGTGCATTGAGGCGCGATTGGAGGCGGAGCGATGGGGATGGGATGCCGCTACTCGCCAATTGCAAAATTATTACGAACAGACAATTAAAGCTAGTCAGCTAGCTCAGTTCACAAAGGTTTTTTAAAATAAAGAAATGGTATATAGCGCTTTGCGCTTAATTAAAACCCAAAAGCCCTAATTCGCCCGCTTCGGGGGCGAATTAGGGCTTTTGCATTTCAACCCTTGCGGTAATTGACAATACGGGCAAAACTGGCGGGATCAAGGCTAGCTCCGCCGACCAACACTCCATCTATCTCAGGCTGAGTCATAATCTCATCAATATTGTCTGACTTAACAGAGCCGCCATACTGAATGGTCATATTAGGATTGCTGAGCTTACTGCGAATTAAACCAACAACTCGATTGGCTTCGCTCGATGCACAGGTATCGCCAGTGCCGATCGCCCAAATTGGTTCGTAGGCAATTATGAGATTATTTTGGTCAATATCCACTAAATCTTGGGCAAGTTGAGCAAATATCCAAGATTCTGTCTCACCCTGATCGCGTTGTTGCTTACTCTCTCCAACGCAGAGAATGGGAGTAAGCCCATGCGCTTGGGCGGCTTTTAGTCTTTTATTAACTGTTTCATCAGTTTCACCAAAAAATTGGCGGCGCTCACTATGACCGATAATCGCATATTTGATAGCCATCTCAATTAACATGGGCGCAGATATTTCGCCTGTAAATGCACCATTTTCTGCCCAATGCACATTTTGAGCGCCGACATTAAAATTGGGATGGCTGACCGTCGGGGCTAGGGTCTGTAAAAGTGAAAGGTTTGTATAGGGTACGCAAATAAGGACTTGCTGGTCAGCGATCGCTGCTTGGGAAGCAGTATCCTTTAGATGAGTAGAAAATTCTGAGAAAAATATCTTGGCTTCTGACTGGGTTTTATACATTTTCCAGTTGCCAGCAATAACGACTTTACGCAATGCTTATTTACCCTTAAATTCAATTTTTAAAATAATAATTCGCTCTTTATCTTACCGCGCTTTGCGCTCAAACCCAAACCAAGAATAATTTTGAAAGCGTTGCTTCGCAACGCTTTCAAAATTATTCTCAGAAATTAGATCACTAATCCTTGAGTTACAGAACAAGTTAGAAGGCTGATGAGACTTAAAAGCAATTGGAACTTAGTATTGATTTTCCTGATACCAATCCTAGGGATTGGTTTAGCTAGTTCGTTTGCTTCTCAGCCTGCCGCCTGTGTTGTCAGTGATGGCGATCCCAACTATTACCAAGTGAATGCCACGACAATAGCGATCGAGCCTTGGCTGGGGGAACACAATGTTTATGCATTGTTTGTAGTTCCTAAAAAATATGCGGTAATTTTGAATGAGAGAGAAGCGATCGTCAGGGTTAAGGGAGTTGCCAATAATATTGAGGCGACTCCTGCGAAGCCTTCTTTATACAAACGAGTAGCAGTCCCCGAAGGTAGTGCGCCTCTGGTTTCCTATCTTTGGACAAGGGAGACTGTTTGGCAAATTTTGCAAGGTAAGTATGGCGAACTTCAGCATCTTTGTAGTTGGACGCTATATATTAGGCTGTAACAAAGCTTGGAAAAAATTTTGAGCAACGCATCGCGCCGCCGCAATTTCTGTTATAAAAATTGGTTTTTTGAAAGCCAGCCACAGGCTGGCTTTCAAAAAACCAATTGTGGAGTTTTCATAGTGAGAATTTCGGGATACGTCACTCAAAAATTTTCCTACAGTGCTTTGCGCTGTATATTGCTACAAATCAGTAAAAAATAGAAAAACATGGGAAATTTTGGTGACTGGTTAGTTAAGCTTGGGCAGAGTTGTCTCCTAATTGGGCAAATTATTACCCATGTTTTGGTCTATCGTCGTTTTCATTGGCGCAATACGATCGAACAAATGTCGATGGTGGGTACAGAATCTCTGTTAATAACACTGATTACGGCTGCCTTTGTGGGGGCTGTCTTTACGATTCAAGTTACCCGCGAGTTTATTAACTTTGGCGCTCAACAGGCGATCGGTGGCATTTTAGCGATCGCCTTAGCCCGTGAATTAATTCCTGTCCTGACTGCGGTAATCATTGCGGGGCGAGTTGGTTCCGCTTTTGCAGCGGAAATTGGCACGATGCAAGTAACCGAGCAGATTGACGCGCTCTATATGCTCCGCACTAATCCCATTGACTACTTGGCAACTCCAAGGGCGATCGCCTGTTTATTGATGCTTCCCGTTTTGACAATGTTAGGTTTTTTGACGGGTATGGCGGGCGGGCTATTCCTGTCCCAGTCTATGTATGCAATTCCCTCGACCATGTTTCTCAACTCTGTGCAGAGTCTGCTCAAGCCTTGGGATTTAATCGCGGCTTTAATTAAATCCAGTATTTTTGGAGTGCTAATTGCGGCGATCGGCACAACATGGGGGCTGACCACCACAGGCGGCGCAAAAGGTGTGGGCGAGTCTACGACTACGGCGGTGGTTACAGCTTTGCTAGCAATTTTTATCAGCAACTTTTTTCTGTCGTGGCTATTTTTCCAAGGCATTGGTTCATCTTTGACCGCACAGGCTTAGAAGTTTGTTCCGCCCGCATAGCGGGCAGAACAAACTTCTAATAAATCGAGATTTTTGCTAGTATGAGAAATCAGTATTTTACTCTAGTAGTTCAGCTTAATTAAAGCCTAAAACCAGAGTTGGTTCCGCCCGCTACGCGGGCGGAACCAACTTCTGAGTTTTTAGTTTAGTTATGCCGAACTACTTATAGAAGTTATTTTTTTGAACACTTCTAAATTTATCCAATTACAAACAATTTAATCTATGCCTTCTCCTCAAACTAATTCTGCAAAAATCTATGAGAGCTTACTAGAGAGCTATCTCAAATTATCAGCATTAGAACGGCAGATGATTCAAATATTTGCGATCGCCTATGAACCGATCACCCGTAACAATTTCCATGAGTGTCTGCTATATCTGGGGATCAAGGACAAAGACAATCATCCATTTACGACGGTGACGGTCAGAAGCTATGTTGAGCGATTTACTAAATTGCATTTGTTAGAGCAGGAGCGATCGCAGGGTACGCAATGTAATCCAGTTTTAGTAGATATGGCGGTGCGGGACTCTGTTAAGACTGGCAGCTTTGACAAGATTGTCCAAGCTATTTCTGCCTACATTCCTGTACCCACATACGGACGCACAGATTTACGGACATTCAAAAGCGAATCTCAGTTCATCCGTGAGGTGCGGATTGGTATTTACCGACAAGACATCAAGTTTGTCACTAAACAATTTGAAGACTTCTATCGCTATGGCTACTCACAGCAAAAGATCACCCTAGATACAGTCATGTATCAAGTCTGCAATAACCCTTTTGATGCGGAATGGTTTCAGAGCTTAAATCCTGAATTTTACGAAATCGGCTTGGCGACAACCTTAACCAATGGAATGTTAAAGCTTAAACCGACAAATGGATTATTAAACATTTTAATCAGTGACTTTGAAAATCAGAGCGATCGCTGTACTGATCCATTGCTAATGATTTTAATGGAACAGAGTCTGTTAAGAGCGGATTTGCCGACCGCCCAAGCTGCTTACAATCGGATGTCGATCGCTTACAAAGAAGCTGGCGAAGCCATTTTAGGTTGGATGTATTTTCTGCAAGGTGAATCTCAGCTAGCGATCGCCCAGTTTCGCCAATCCCTCAAGATGATTAGAAAAGCCACTGGTAAGCGCCAAGTTTATTTTGGCGGCGAACCTGGACTGTTTTTTATCTTGGCATTGATCAAGGAGGGAACCGCTGAAAGCATGAAGGAGGCGGAAGGTTACGCCACACTGATGACCAAGCAAACAAATCATTGGCTCCATAGTTCCTATGCGCGATTGCAGAAAGTCCTCAAATTTCAATTGGGTGACATACCCCAAAAGGAACTACTTAGCAGTGAGTATATTCATAATCATCTTGAAAGTAACTGTTTTGAAGCATTTTTTAGTTCTCTTTGTCTGTATTGGATTAATCCTGAAAAGGCAAGAATTGAACTACCGCGCATTCTAGATCCATTGCTCAAGCAATCGGTAACTGCTGGCTACCACTGGCTGACTATGGAAACCGCAGAGCTATTAGGAGAACTTTCCGCTAGCCCCATTCACCAGAAGCACGCCCAAAAAATACGCCAACAAAATCAAATTGCTTCAATAATTAACTTGATTCGTCCTCAAGAAACTTGGGAGCTAAGCCTCAATGCCTTGCTGAATCTCGGTAAATCGCCCCAAGAACAATCTAAATCTGCAAATAAATCTTTACAGCGTCTCGTCTGGTTTGTGACTTTTAGCAAGGGTATCTGCACAATCCAACCCAAGGAACAAAAGATTAATGCCAAAGGGGTATGGAGCGCGGGGCGGAACATTGCTGTGAAGCGATTAAAAGAAAATACCCATGAGTTTACCTATTTGACCCCCCAAGATTTATCGATCTGCTCTCATATCCAAGCCTATTCCTATCATGGCTATTATGGACAGAATCAATATGAATTTGATGAAGATACAATCTGTGCTCTGGTGGGGCATCCATTGGTCTTTTGGGAAGATTCGCCGACCACACGCATCGATATAGTCAAGGGTGAACCTGAGCTATTGGTTAAGGCAGGCAGGGGCGATCGCCTAATTTTGGAGTTTTCGCCCCAACTCAAGGAAGGACAGAATTTTGTGGTGAGTAAAGAAAGCCCCACGCGTCTCAAAGTCGTTCAAATCAATGAATCCCATCGGCGGATCACCGAAATTATTGGTAAAAAGAACCGTTTAGAAATTCCTGTATCGGCAAAGGAACGAGTGCTAGCGGCAATTCATGGCATTTCTTCGATTGTGACCGTTCACTCTGACATTGGCGGCGTGGTTAGTGATGCGGAAGAAGTTCCTTCTGACAGCAAACCCCATGTGCATATTTTACCCGCAGGAGATGGGCTAAAAGTTGCGGTTTTGGCTAGACCCTTTGGTAACGCAGGGGCGTACTATCGTCCTGGGGCGGGTGGTGCGATGGTGCTAACCGAGATCGAAGGGAAGCGACTCCAAGCAACCCGTGACTTAAAGGAAGAAAAAAAGTTAGCCAAAGAAGTAATCGCCGCCTGTCCAACCCTGAACAACTACGAAGAACTAGAAAATGAATGGACAATCGATGATCCAGAGTTCTGTTTGGAATTGTTAATTGAATTACAAGCATTGGGCGATCGCATTGTTTTGGAATGGCCAGAAGGTGAGAAAATGCGAATCAGTCACCGTGTGGGCTTTGATGATTTTAGGATGTCGATCTATCAAAGTCGCGATTGGTTCGCCGCCGAAGGTGAGCTAGATCTAGGCGATGACAAGGTTATGAATATGCAAAGTCTATTGGCTCTGCTGGACAAAACACCGAGTCGATTTATTCCCATGGGTGATGGGCAGTTTTTAGCTTTAACCCAACAGTTTCGCAATCGCCTTGATGAATTTCGCCGCCTCTCCGAAAAGCACGGTGAGAGTAATAGGTTTCATCCTCTAGCGGCGCTAGCCCTAGAAGACTTTGTCGACGAAGTGGGCGATCTTCGTGCCGACAAGCATTGGAAAGCCCATATCAAAAAAATCAAGGAGATGCGGAATTTTGAACCGCAACTGCCATCGACATTGCAAGCGAACTTGCGAGATTATCAATTGGAAGGTTTTCAGTGGTTGTCGCGTTTAGCTTATTGGGGAGTGGGCGCTTGCCTCGCCGATGACATGGGACTGGGAAAAACCTTGCAGTCCCTAGCCTTGATCCTTGCCCGTGCGCCCCAAGGTCCCACGATGATTGTGGCTCCGACTTCCGTATGCATGAACTGGATTAGTGAAACTGCTAAATTTGCCCCCACCATGAATGTGATCGTATTTGGAAGCGGCGATCGCCAAAAGGTTCTGGATAATCTCCAACCCCTTGACATGGTGATCTGTAGTTATGGATTGCTGCAACAGGAAGAAGTTGGGGAAATGCTGTCCAAGGTGCAGTGGCAAACGGTTGTCCTTGATGAAGCCCAAGCCATTAAGAACACAGCCACCAAGCGATCGCAAGCCGCCATGAATTTGCAAAGTGGATTTAAGCTCATCACCACGGGTACACCGATTGAAAATCATCTTGGCGAACTATGGAATCTGTTTAGGTTTATCAATCCTGGGCTGCTGGGTTCCCTTGATAATTTCAATACCAACTATGCCAATCCCATAGAGCGATCGCAGGATCGCGAAGCCCGTAATCAACTTAAAAAATTAATCCAGCCCTTCATTCTCCGCCGCACTAAAAATCAAGTATTGCAGGAATTACCATCACGCACCGAAGTCATGCTGCAAGTGGAACTGACCAAAGAAGAACTTGCCTTTTATGAAGCTCTGCGCCGTGAAGCGATCGCCAAGTTAAGCGGCAGTGAAGCCAATGCAGGTCAAAAGCATTTGCAAGTCCTCGCCGAGATCATGAAGTTACGCCGCGCTTGCTGCAATACCAAGCTAGTCCGATCTGATATCCCTTTACCTAGTTCCAAACTTCAGATTTTTGGAGAAGTCGTCAGTGAGTTGCTAGACAACAAACACAAGGCTCTAGTATTTAGCCAATTTGTCGATCATTTACATATCATTCGCGACTATCTAGACTCCGTCAAAATCAGCTATCAATATTTAGACGGTAGTACTCCTGCCAAAGAACGCAAAAAGCGCGTTGAAGCCTTTCAATCAGGAGAAGGCGATGTCTTTTTGATCAGCCTCAAAGCTGGCGGTACTGGCTTAAACCTCACAGCGGCAGACTATGTGATCCACATGGACCCTTGGTGGAATCCTGCGGTTGAAGATCAAGCTAGCGATCGCGCCCATCGCATCGGTCAAAAGCGCCCTGTGACCATCTATCGCCTTGTGGCAAAGGGAACCATTGAAGAGAAGATTGTCGATTTACACCATCACAAGCGCGATCTTGCCGATAGTTTGCTGGAAGGCACGGATATGAGCGGCAAGGTAACTACCGATGCACTTCTACAATTGATCAATGAGGTGTAATCCAAACCACAAAATAAGTAGCTGGGCTTACTTAAAACCAGAGGCTGTTCCGCCCGCGTAGCGTGCGGAACAGCCTTTTTGGTTCACTTAGCTAAATAATAAAAGCGTTGCGAAGCAACGCTTTTATTATTTTGGGCTTTGAATCAATCCATCTTGAATACGGATAATTAATTCTGCGAGTTCTCTCCGCCACATCATGCTCGTGCGTAACTAGCACAATCGTGATCCTTTGCGAATTTAGCTCACCCAATAACTCCATTACTTCATGGGATGTTTGGCTATCCAATGCTCCCGTAGGTTCATCCGCCAGAATTAAAGCAGGACGATTGGCTAGGGCGCGGGCGATCGCCACACGTTGCTGTTGTTCCCCTGATAATTGGCTAGGGCGATTGAGCATTCGATCTTTTAGTCCGACTTTAGTTAAGGCTTCGGTCGCCAGACGGTGGCGCTTTTCTTTAGGAATATTGGAATAAACGCTGCTAAACTGCGAATTGCTTTAGATATCTCTAGCTCACCCAAAAGGCTCATATGCGTAATAAATCAGCTCGCTACTACGCCTTTCTTTCGATCGCTGCCGCAATTTTGACGATCGCCTTAAAGTTTGGCGCATATTTATTGACTAACTCGGTAGGATTTTTATCCGATGCAATGGAGTCTGGGGTTAATCTAGTTGCCGCGATCGGCGCAGTTTGGGCAATCACCTACGCCGCCAAGCCGCCCGATGAAGAACACGTGTATGGGCATTCCAAGGCAGAATATTTTTCTAGTGGATTTGAAGGAGCTTTAATTTTAGTGGCGGCAGTTAGTATCGCGATCGCGGCTATTCCTAGACTGCTTAATCCGCAACCTTTAGAACAAATTAGCCTTGGCTTAGGACTTTCGGTTTTTGCCTCACTAGTTAACGGCGGTGTCGCCTTAATCTTGCTCAAAGAAGGAAAACGACTGCACTCGATCACCCTAAAA
The DNA here is from genome assembly GCA_001873375.1 of Oscillatoriales cyanobacterium CG2_30_44_21. Taxonomy (GTDB): domain Bacteria; phylum Cyanobacteriota; class Cyanobacteriia; order Pseudanabaenales; family Pseudanabaenaceae; genus Pseudanabaena. The sequence goes on along the minus strand of MNZA01000260.1, from coordinate 5,017 downwards.
GCGGACGCGCATCATCTACTAACCGATGTCTGGACTTCAGTAGGAGTAATTTTAGGAATCCTACTCGTCTCTGTGACAGGTTGGCTAATTCTTGACCCGATTATTGCCATTGTGGTCGCCGCCAATATCGTCTGGACTGGCATAAAACTCATTAAAGAGAGTGGTTCAGCGCTACTTGATGCATCCATCCCTGTAGAAGAACAGCGATTAATTAAAGAAATTTTGTCTTCCTATAATCCGAAAGAAGTTCAATTTCATGCGATTCGTACCCGCAGGGCTGGGGCAAAAAGATTTGTGTCTTTGCACGTACTTGTGCCTGGGAATTGGACTGTGCAGGAAGGACATGACCTTTGCGAAGAAATTGAGTCGTCTATAGATATTGCTTTACCTAATACCAATGTAATTACACATTTAGAACCATTGGAAGATCCAAAATCTTGGAATGACCATGATTTATAGTTAGGCGTAAAACACATAAGGTTGTTCCGCCCGCGTAGCGGGCGGAACAACCTTATGTTATGAGATTTTACAATCTACACTACTCACCAGCAATACTTTAAAAGCGCGGCGAAGCCGCGCTTTTAAAGTATTGCTGGAAATGTAAGTGGGGGTAAAGGGACTTGAACCCTTACGATCTTACGATCAACGGATTTTAAGTCCGTAGCGTCTACCATTCCGCCATACCCCCTCAAAGGCTTTGCTATTGTAGCGCAAAGTTGTCGAATATTAGACTCAATTATGCTAAAAAAATTTACAAAGTACAAATACAGGGCTTTGCGCTAACTTAAAACCCAGAGATATCTTTAAAAGCGTTACTTCCCAGCGTTTTTAAAGATATCTCTGCACGCCTCAAAGCATTGATAGACTGCACGCTCTAATCTTGGACTACAGAAGGGCATAATTACTTATGAGGTATAGCTTGGGGCAGGTTACAGCTTTTTTGAGTAATACAGAAGAATTTTTAAAAATTTTTAAGTTCCCTAAAAGCCCAAAATGTCATGATGCCTGTAATAATATTTACTTATGCGTGAAGCAAACCTAAAGAATTAAGATTTATTTCCTTGTAATCACCAAGCCATGAGAAATTCAATGACTGAATCTAAATTAGGTACAAGATTACAAGATCAAAGACCTCTACATATTCTGATCATTGAAGATGTCTCGGTGGATGTCGATTTGACACTGTTGGAGCTAGAGTCGGCAGGTATTGCTGTTACCTATGATGCTGTTGCCACTGCCTTAGACTGCCAAAAACAGTTACAGAATTGTAGTTATGACATGGTGCTGTCTGATTATCGATTGCCCAGCTTTAAAGGGTTACAAGCTTTTAATTATTTGAGAGAATCGGGTCAAGATATTCCATTTATTTTAATTACAGGTAGCTTGGGAGAAGAGGCTGCTGTGGAATGCATTAAGGCAGGGATGACTGATTACATTCTTAAAGATCGTCTATTTCGTTTGCCTTCGGTTTTAGAAAGAGCCTTGCAGGAGTTTTCTGTGCGCCGTCAACAAAAAGCGGCGATCGCCCAAATAGAACAACAAGCTTGGCGTGATGCAATCATCAATCGCATTGTCCAATCGATGCGGGAGACTTTAGTTCTTGAGGACGTACTGCAAACCACCGCCGACTTACTGCGGGAGTCGTTACAGGTTTCGCGCTGTCTGATTTTTCAAAAGTCAAAAGATCGCCAATTTCGGGTTAAATACTTTAGTCAAAGTAATGAATGTGCTTTAGATGTGGATGGTGCTTCTTGTCTTTTCTTTAGTTGTTTTCAGGAAAATCTACAGGCAGGCTCGCAAGTTACCTTCCATCAAATTGACGAAAATATTAATCCCCAAGTATATCAAGTAGCTCAAGATCATGGCATTCGGTCAATTATTATTTCTCCCTTGATATATCGAAATAACTATTTGGGTGGAATTAGTCTGCATCAGTGCGATCGCGAGCGGGAATGGTCAGATAACGAGCTAACTTTAGTCAAGGCGATCGCCTATCAATGCGCGATCGCCATCCATCATTCGGAACTCTACCAAAGCGCTCAAAACGAGTTGATGGAACGCAAGAAAATGGAAGCGCAACTACGCCATGATGCTTTCCACGATACCCTTACTGGCTTACCCAATCGAGCTTTGTTTTTGGATCGCCTCAGCCATGCTCTCCAACTCTCCCATCGGTGGACACACTTATTTCATGCTAGTAACCCTTATGAAAATCCTGAACAGTTTGCAGTTCTATTTTTGGATCTAGATCGATTTAAAACGATTAATGACAGTCTGGGGCATTTGGCGGGGGATCAGTTATTAAAGTTTGTGGCAACGCGGTTAGTCGATTGCTTGCGGGCGGGCGATACAGTCGCGAGGCTGGGGGGAGATGAGTTTGTGATGCTAATCGAGAGAATTACCGATATTAATGATGTGATTGAAGTAGCCCAGAGAATTCAAGACTCTTTGAAAGTGCCAGTTTTACTTGACTCTCATGAAATATTTGTCAGTACCAGCATTGGCATTGCCCTAAATTCGCCAGAATATAGCCAACCCGATCAATTACTCAGAGATGCAGATTCGGCAATGTATCGAGCTAAAGAGCATGGTCGCAATCGCTATGAAGTATTCAATCCCACCATGCATCAGGAAGCCCTCGAAAAGCTGCGATTAGAAAATGATTTGCGCCGCGCCATTGATCGCCATGAATTCACCCTACATTATCAACCAATTGTATGCTTACAATCCAGACAAATCCTAGGCTTTGAGGCTTTAATTCGCTGGCAACATCCTGAAAAGGGATTGATTTATCCTGTAGATTTTGTGCCGTTTGCGGAAGATGTGGGGATGATCGTGGCGATCGATCAATGGGTAATGCAGGAGTCTTGCGCCCAGCTAAAAGCTTGGCAAGATCAATATTCTCTGGCTCAGGTTTTAGTAATGAATGTTAACCTGTCGGCACGCCAGTTTAATCAGCCCAATCTCACCTCACAAATCAAAGACATTCTCGAAAAAGCAAATCTAAATTCCACTAACTTGAAAATTGAAATTACAGAGAGAACTCTCATTGAAAAAACTTCGATCGCCACTCAAATACTTGGCGAATTAAGCGACCTGCAAATTCAAACCTGTATCGATGACTTTGGCACTGGTTATTCCTCTTTAAGTTATTTACATAGATTTCCGATCCATACCGTGAAGATTGATCGCTCATTTGTAACTAGATTAAATGATGCCGATGAATCTAGTGATAGAGAGATTATTAAGGCGATTATTGCATTGGGGCTTAATCTGGGTCTAAATGTAATTGCGGAAGGCGTAGAGACCGAGCAACAGTTAGAATTCCTAAAAGTCAATAATTGCCACGCAGGACAGGGCTATTACCTAGGTGAGCCGCAAACTACGGAGGCGATCGCGAGTTTGTTAACAAATTTGTCTACCAAATCAGAGAAACCATAAAAGTGCTGCTGAGCGGCGCTTTTATGGTTTCTCTGGATTCGTTTATCCGACAATTGCTGTAGGATAAAATTATCTGCCTAAAGAGATTTTGAAAGCGCTGCCTTGCAACGCTTTCAAAATCTCTTTAGGTTTGGGTTTGAGCGCAAAGCGCTGTAGTACCAAACAAATAAGCCAAAAGTTTGTTGCGCCCGCTACGCGGGCGCAACAAACTCTGGTTTTAGGTTTTAAAACCACTGTAAATTGATCTCAGACTGCTCACTAATGCTTGCAAACTCTGCCAATTCCCAACCTACATTACCAATTGTCGAAACCTTCCATTCCATACAAGGCGAAGGCACTTGGATGGGGGCGAGTGCCTTCTTTATTCGCCTCGCAGGTTGTGATGTGGGCTGCCCTTGGTGTGACACAAAAATTTCGTGGAATATCAAAAAACATCCACAAATAGCGATCGCCGATCTAGTCGCCCAAGCATCGGAAGTTAAGCCTGCGATCGTGGTAATTACTGGCGGAGAGCCACTGATGCATGACTTGAGCGAACTAACACAGCAGTTAAAAAAACAAGGATTGCGCGTACATTTGGAAACTTCAGGAGCGCATCCCTTCAGTGGCAGTTTCGATTGGGTCACGTTTTCACCAAAACGCTTCAAACATCCCCACAGCAGCATTTATAATCATGTGAGCGAACTTAAAGTGGTTATTCAGGAACCGTTAGATTTGGAATGGGCTGAACAAAATGCCACCATGCTTGATGCTCAAGTTCTGAAATATCTCCAAGCGGAATGGTCAACCAGCAGTAGCAAGGAACTCGTGATGCATTACGTTCTCAGTCATCAAGATTGGCGCGTGAGTATACAAACCCATAAGTTATTAGGAGTGAGATGATGGCACAAAGTTTAAAAAAAGCAATCATATTGCTATCGGGTGGTTTAGATTCGACAACGGTAGCAGCACAGGCGATCGCGGATGGTTACGAGGCGATCGCGCTCTCCTTCCGTTATGGACAGCGCCACGAAAGGGAACTATTAGCCGCGAGGCAAGTTGCTAACTTCCTAAAAATTCAAGAGCATTTTATTATCGATGTAAATCTAGGGCAATGGGGTGGTTCCGCTCTAACTGACACCAGTCTTGATGTCCCTGTAGATGGTGTGCAGATCAATGAGATTCCCATTACCTATGTTCCAGGCAGAAATACCGTATTCATTGCGATCGCCCTATCTCTTGCCGAATCAAAGGAAGCGGAAGCGATTTATCTCGGAATTAATGCTGTGGATTATTCAGGCTATCCCGACTGCCGCCCTGACTACTTAGAAGCATTTCAGAAATTAGCTGCCCTCTCTTCTAAGGTAGGCGTGGAAGGTCATGCACCGAAATTAATTGCGCCTCTAGTGATGGATTCTAAAGTTGATATTGTCAGACGCGCCAAGCGTCTGGGTGTACCCATCGAGATCACATGGTCATGCTATCAAGGAGGCGAATTTCCCTGCGGCGTTTGTGATTCCTGTCGCATCCGCGATCAAGCAATTCTGGAAGCTGAGCAAGTAAATGTAGGGCAACTTTAAAACCCAAGAAGCGAGTG
>MNZA01000136.1 GCA_001873375.1 Oscillatoriales cyanobacterium CG2_30_44_21 | reverse complement strand
AATTTGGCTCAGAAAGTAACTCGATCGCTTGCCAATCTCAAATGCGCTGCTTTTTATGGTTGTTATCTATTGCGATCGCAGACGGTAACTCGTTTTGATGACCCCTTCAAGCCTGAATCTTTGGAAAATGTCTTTCGCACGGTTGGCGCAACTCCTATTTATTACGATGGTCGGGTGCAATGTTGTGGTTGGCCAATTTCTAGCTACGCACCTAAGGAGTCTTTCTCGATGGCGGGGCGGCATTTGACGGCGGCGATCGCGGCTGGTGCCGACTGTATTGTGACGCCATGTCCGCTTTGTCACCTCAATCTCGATTCGCGTCAGCCTGAAGTCGAGCAGGTGATTGGGCGCAAATTAGGGATTCCGATTTTACATCTACCGCAATTGATTGGATTGGCGATCGGGATTGAGCCTCAAGTGCTGGGATTAGATCGCCATATTGTTTCTACAAGTTCAGTTTTACAAAAACTTGTTTGATCGCGATATTAAGATATACAGCGCTTTGCGCTTAATTATAGTACAGAGAAATTTTTGAAAGCGGCGCGGAGCGCCGCTTTCAAAAATTTCTCTGGGTTCTAATTAAGCGCAAAGCGCTGTATATCTTAATATCGCGATCAAACAAGTTTTTGTAAAACTGAACTTGTAGAAACAATATGGCGATCTAATCCCAGCACTTGAGGCTCAATCCCGATCGCCAATCCAATCAATTGCGGTAGATGTAAAATCGGAATCCCTAATTTGCGCCCAATCACCTGCTCGACTTCAGGCTGACGCGAATCGAGATTGAGGTGACAAAGCGGACATGGCGTCACAATACAGTCGGCACCAGCCGCGATCGCCGCCGTCAAATGCCGCCCCGCCATCGAGAAAGACTCCTTAGGTGCGTAGCTAGAAATTGGCCAACCACAACATTGCACCCGACCATCGTAATAAATAGGAGTTGCGCCAACCGTGCGAAAGACATTTTCCAAAGATTCAGGCTTGAAGGGGTCATCAAAACGAGTTACCGTCTGCGATCGCAATAGATAACAACCATAAAAAGCAGCGCATTTGAGATTGGCAAGCGATCGAGTTACTTTCTGAGCCAAATTCTCCAATCCATAATCACGAATCAAAATCCACAGCAGATGTAAAACCTCCGTTGAACCCTGAAAATGATGTCCCTGTGTATTGAGAAGTTCATTTACTGCATCTTTACGGCTAGAATTGCTGCTTTTGAGCTTATCATTGACCCGCCCCAAGACTCCCTGACAAGTGCTACATTGGGTCATCACCGTCAGATTTAGCTCTTCGGCGAGGGTAATATTCCGCGCATTGATCACATCTTCCATTAGCTCATCGGTTTCCATAAAGGTTCCCGAGCCACAGCAAGTTGCTTTGTGGAGTTCCACTAACTCAATCCCCAATGCTTGGGCGATCGCGGTTGTAGAAGCATGAAGTTCTTTACAAGCTCCCTTTGCTACACAGCCTGAATAATAGGCATATTTCAATGCAGTCATTTTTCGATCCTGATAGATGATATAAACCCAGAGAAACTCTTCCTTTTGAAATCTACGCACTTGGCGATCGTACGGATAAATCAAAACCACATAATCTTAAAATTATATAGATAAATGAGATAACAAACATACTAACGACTAGATTCATAGTTAGAAGTAATAACATAGCCGTAAGTCTATGAATAAACTTTCCGAAAGGATGATAGGGGTGAGATGTAGGCGCGACTTGATTCATTTTCCGCTTTTTATAGCGATCTTTCCCGACTAATAGAACGAAAAAATATCTAGCAAAAGTCAAATTAGTCACGAACCTAAAATCTATCAATTTTGGTGAAGCATTGGGAAGGGCGGAAGAAAATATTTGCTTGAGGTGTTCACATTCTTCTTCACTCAGCTTTTGAATGATGGTCTCAGGGACATGATCCATGTAGTAATCAGCATCTCTTAAACTGTATTCTTTGATCGTGTAATTTGAGGACATGGTGTCTGGATAAAACTCATAAGACTACGAACATACGGTACAAAAATTAAGGAATAAAATTCTTATCTAAGTATCGGTAAAAGTGTACAACATAATACAGAGCTTTGCGCTGTACTTGAAATCTGATAAGGACAATGTAACAGCATGAGAAATCAAAAAGATCATTCAAGGATTTTGCAATTAAAATCTAGGCTCAATAGGTGTTTCGGGGAGGTGAGTCAAAAGAAGAAATTGGTAATATTGTATGGAAATCTATAAGCGATGATCGCTATGCTGAGCATAAACTTAACACATTTAATCGATGACGCAAAATGCTACGAAACAGTGCGTCAAATGAGATGGATAACAGGAGTTTGCTGTCCAAAATGTAAAGGCTCAGAGGTAATAAAGCGAGGGAAAGATGAAACACAATCCGCTCGCCAGCGATACCAGTGTAAAACTTGCA
>MNZA01000157.1 GCA_001873375.1 Oscillatoriales cyanobacterium CG2_30_44_21 | reverse complement strand
GTTTGATCAATGTTTAAGTCAGCGCAAAGCGCTGTTTGTGACAAAAAACTTTCATTTGTGACATTTACTTGTTTTCTCCATACAATAAGTTATACAGCGATTTACGCTTTTTTAAGGAAGCTTAACTATATGGAACTTGTTGCATATCTGCATAGTGAAACAATTTGTGAACGCCTACATCAAGGTGAGTCAGTTGATCAGGCTTTAGACTGCCAGTTGCTAAACTCGATCGCCCATTCTTCGCGTTATGCCAAGTCGGCTCTATGTGTGGGGCTAGCCACAGGTATGATCGCCATCAATATGGCTCCTGCTGCTTATGCCTATGTCCCAGAAATCGCCCTTGTCCAAAACTTATTGGCACGACGGGGCTTTAACCCTGGTGCAACTGATGGAGTCAAAGGCGAAAGTACCACAGAGGCAATCATTGCGGCTCAGACATTTTATGGTTTGAGTGCTGATGGTGTGATCGGCGCGGAAACTTTGGCAGCCTTGCAGTCTGACCCCTATGAAGTGGATGGTTCTGAAGCTGAGAAACCAACTAATCCTATAAACAGTACGGATGCAGTCAAAAATCTGCAACAATTACTCAGCGATCGCGGTTTTTATGGTGGTGAAATCGATGGCATTTCAGGTGCGATGACCAAAGAGGCGATCGTGCTTGCCCAGAAGACCTATGGCTTAATTGCCGATGGAGTGGCAGGTTCTATCACCATTGCCGCCCTAGAAGCGGATCAATACAGCATTAATCCAACTCCTGCAATCGGCAGCTTAGAAGAAGGGCAAACGCTTTTGAGTGAGTTGGGCTTTTACGAAGGTGCGGTTGATGGTATTCAGGGATCATTGACTACCGCAGCGATCAAGGAAGCGCAAGCATTCTATGGCTTGACCGTTGATGGCATTCTTGGCAACCAAACTTTAGCGGCGCTTCGAGCCTAATGAATGGCGGCGCTTCGAGCCGCCATTCATCTTTAATAGAAAGTTGAGGCGAACTATGAATACGGTTATTGATCTAGATATTGCCAAAATGGCGATCGCGCTGGGTCTAGTGGCGATCGCGATGAGTCTATCAATTTGGCAAAAGCTCGCAATTTCGGCAAACCTGTTAATTGCCACTATTCGCAGTGTGGTGCAGCTAGTTGTCGTGGGTTTCTTGCTGGACGCTGTATTTGAAATCAAACAGCCTTTAATTATTCTTTTTATTATTTTATTAATGAGCCTGATGGCAGCCCATGAAGCTAAAAATCGAGTTCGTGAAAAGGTGTCATTTATATTACCGATTATGTGGATATCGGTGATCATCGGTACAGTTTCCATCCTTGCTTATACAACATTTTTGGTGGTTCAGCCTGAAAGTTGGTACAACCCTCAGTACTTAATACCCCTTGCAGGAATGATCTTAGGTAACTCGATGAATGGGGCATCGATCGCGGCAGAAAGGTTCACGCAAGATCTAGTTAAGCGATCGCGTGAGATTGAGACTCATTTATGTCTAGGCGCAACACCCGCACAGGCGATCGCCACTTACAAGTCCGATGCCATTCGTGCCGCGATGATTCCCACCATTAACGTGATGATGGTGGCAGGGATCGTGTCTTTACCAGGGATGATGACGGGTCAGATTTTGGGCGGCGTGTCGCCATTGTTGGCTGTGCGCTATCAATTGGTGATTCTCTTTGCGATTACTACAGCCAATTTGATCACAGCTTTAATTCTGACAAATCTGGTGACTAGACAATTTTTTACCCCTGCTCAGCAGCTAAAACTTACAGCTACGCCGTAATAATTAGCTCAACATCATTAAACCCAAAAACCAAGAAGGTCGTTCCGCCCGC
>MNZA01000257.1 GCA_001873375.1 Oscillatoriales cyanobacterium CG2_30_44_21 | reverse complement strand
GGTGCGGGAGAATATGCTAGAGATGAAGATGGTGATGATTTCTGTGAAGTTCATGTCAATACCATGGAAGGCTTTTGGTCGCTTTTGCGCTCTTGGTTACGTCCTCATCGTGGTATTTCTCAAGAAAAGTTACCTTTGTATTTGGGCTTCTTTGAGTTTGTTCATAATGCCAAGAGGAGGGGAAAAGCTCTGCTGAGTGCTTTGTTGGACTCTCTCCTTTCTTTACCTCCCCGAAACACCTATTGAGCCTTCTTTATTTGGTATTAAAGAGCAAGTTTATCAGCAATCAACTTATTAGTTGACTGTGGTTCTGCTCTACCTTGAGTCTGCTTCATCACCTTGCCAACAAAAAATCCCAGCAGCTTAGTTTTGCCCCCCTTATACTGCTCCACTTCCTTAGGATTAGCCGCAATTACCTCATCAATAATCTTCTCAAGCTCCGTACCTGCTAATACAGTTAAGCCTTTAGCAGCTACAAGTTCCTTCGGCGAACCACCTTTAGTAATTAATTCAGGCAATATATCCTTTGCAATTTTGCTACTAATTGTTCCATCAGAAATCAATGCAATCATCTCAGCCAAAATAGCAGGACTCAGCAAAATGTCAGCAATTTTTAATTTGTTTTCATTTAAGTAGGCTGTAACGTCACCCATCACCCAGTTAAATACCTGCTTAGGATCAGCACCCTCCGTAATAGTCGCATCAAAAAATTCAGATATACTGCGATCGTCAGCAATCAAAGCCGCATCATAGGGGGTCAATCCAAAATCAACATGGTAGTGATTTCGCTTTGCCGCAGGCAGAACAGGTAACTCAGACCGATATTTTTGCAGAGTAGAAAGTGGAACCTCAATCGCCATCAAATCAGGCTCAGGAAAATAACGGTAATCACTAGCACCCTCCTTAGAACGCATACTAATAGTCCTCTGAGAATTCTCCTCCCACAGTCGAGTCTCCTGCTTGATCGGCTCTCCCACAGAAATAGCCTCAATTTGACGATGAATCTCAAAATCAATAGCTCTTTGGATTGCATTAAAAGAGTTCATGTTTTTAATTTCTACCTTTGTGCCGAACTTCTCCTGTCCCACAGGACGGACAGAAATATTAACATCACATCTTAACGATCCCTCTTGCATATTGCCATCACAAACGCCTAAATATCGCAAAATTCTGCGTAGCTCTTGAGCATAAGCCGCCGCCTCCACCCCAGATCGCATATCTGGCTCCGACACAATTTCGCATAATGGCACGCCAGTACGATTAAAATCTACTAGAGAATGACTAGACCCAGAAAGGCGATCACTGCCACCATGAACTAACTTCCCAGCATCCTCTTCCATGTGTAAGCGAGTAATTCCAATTCGCTTCTTTGTTCCATCTTCTAACTGAATCTCTAGCCAACCATGCTCAGCGATCGGCAAATCATACTGAGACACCTGATAGTTCTTAGGAAGGTCTGGATAAAAATATTGCTTGCGATCAAACTTGCTATGACTAGCGATTTGACAATTAAGAGCTAACCCAGACTTGACTGCATACTCTAAAACTCTCTCATTCAAAACAGGTAAAACACCTGGCATACCCAAACAGATAGGACAGACGTTTGTGTTTGGTAAAGTACCAAACTTGGTTGAGCAATTACAAAATATTTTGGAATGCGTAGTTAATTGACAATGAGTTTCCAGACCAATAACAGCTTCATATTGGATTTTGTTTTGCTTGTTATCATAAACGAGTACAGTCATATAGAGTAGTGGTAAAGATTTTTAGTGATATCATGCTAGCGATTAATTTACAACTAACTAGATAGCTAAGACATAATGATCAATTATAACAAGGCTTTAATCAGGAGGGATACAAAAGAGAGAAGAGGTGAGGGACTAGCTTTGCTAGTCTCTCACCTCTTCTCTTTCAAAAATTAAGCTTGGCATCGAGCTATTTTCCCGTAGGGCTACCCCTAAAGTATCTTCACCGTGACAGCGTTTCACAACTGAGTTCGGGATGGGTCAGAGTGGTACCACCGCACCATAGACACCAAGCAAACTTGTAAGGTTTACTTGATAAGAACCTTGAAAGCTGCACAGTAATAGTAATTAGATGATTTGTAGA
>MNZA01000162.1:5821-40281 GCA_001873375.1 Oscillatoriales cyanobacterium CG2_30_44_21 | reverse complement strand
TACACTTGCTTAATAGCATATGTTTTATTAGAACTAGTAGAGATACCAAAAGAGTTTGGCTGTAAGATGTTAGATAAACTGAGGTATTTACAAGCATTCATGAGTGAGAATATCAGTTATGTACATTGGTTTAGGAAGATAGTGACTTTAAGCTGAAATCATGCTTTCTACAGGAATACTGTGTCTACTTTTAGGATAACTTCATGTCTGATTCAACACTTCTGATATTTATGGTTATGATTACCTTGGTAGCCTCCTACTTTAGAAGTGGTTGGTTAATCTCTTTTGTTGGCTTAGCAACAGCTCTGATTATTGCTTTTGTAAAATTTCCAAAGATATTTTTCTTCAGCCTTTTAGGAGAGCTATCATATTCGCTTTACCTTCTGCATATTCCCATAGGAGGTAGGATAATAAATATTGGTACTAGGCTAAATAGCAATATTTACACACAAATATTAATTCTGTTTTTTGCCTTACTACTTTCTTGTCTAGCTTCTTACATTATGTATAAATTTGTTGAGAAACCAGTTTTGAGATATTTTAAAAATCTTAAATACAAAAGCTCAAATTAACCTAAACTTAATTGTGGTTTCAGACCATCGATGATTTGAGTAGTGTAGATAAATTTTTGAAAGCACTGTAATTAAGTAGACAAGTTGTACCTTATTGTTTCATCTACCCTCTTGATGCATACTGCTAAAATTAGTAATTAAGTTAAATTCGTCATCATGATTCTCGTTATTGATAACTACGACAGCTTTACCTATAACCTCGTCCAGTACCTCGGAGAGTTACTACCCGAATTTCCAGACTTGGGCGAAATATTAGTTAAAAGAAACGACGAAATTAATATTAATGAAGTCAAACAACTTTCACCCGCAGGGATTGTCATCTCCCCAGGTCCTGGTCGCCCTGAAGAAGCAGGAGTATCCCTAGACATTATTAGAGCAATGGACTCAAGTACGCCCATACTTGGTGTATGCCTTGGACATCAGAGTATGGGACTGATGTATGGTGGCAAAGTAGTGTCAGCACCATATCTAATGCATGGCAAGACATCACAAATTTATCATACTGGAGTCGGAGTTTTGGCTGGTTTAGCCAATCCGTTCACAGCAACGCGCTATCACAGCCTCGTCATTGATCCTAATAATTGCCCCGACGCACTCGAAGTCACAGCATGGACTGAAGATGACATAATTATGGGGGTTCGCCATAAGCAATATCCCCATGTTCAAGGAGTGCAGTTTCATCCTGAGAGCATTCTCACGGAAGCAGGCAAAGACTTACTTAGAAACTTCTTAAAAGGATTGAACGTCCAGCCCTAAGTATGTTTTCCCAGCCTTCGGCTGAGCAAGCCAATGATTGCAGTACGGCGCAAAGCGCCGTACTGCAATCATTGGGGTTTGATAGCGCGGCGTAGCCGCACTATCAAAAATTGGTTCCTTATTTTACGGCGCAGTCCTAAACTAGGAAACGCTATATTTACCAAATTAGTATCAACTCAACAATATGCGTCGCAGACAAATACTTAGACTCGCCCAAGGTGGACTGATATCGGCATTTACAGCAGGGATTGTCGCTGATGCTGCCAATTCTCAAACCAAGTCAACATTGAAGCTGCAATGGCTAGGGCATATGTCATTTATGGCTTCAGGCGAGGGAGTAAGATTTCTGACACATCCTTTTCGTCCTGTGGGTTGTACGGCTAAGTTACCTTCCCCAAAAGCCGCTTCCGACTATATATTGATTAGCTCTCGGTTACTTGATGAGGGGTATTTGGACGGTTTACCTAAGGACAGGCGAGTTTTGTCTGAGCCAGGGTCATATAACTTAAAGGGAATTAATCTGCAAGGTATTTCGATGGATCACGATCGCCTTGGTGGTCGTCGATTTGGGCGCAATGTGGCTTGGAAATGGAAACAGGCGGGGATTTTTATCTTACATTTGGGCGGTGCGGCGGCACCAATTACACCTTCACAGCGTATTCTCATGGGTCGTCCCGATGTGCTGATTTTGCCGATTGGCGGTAATGTTGACTCGAATGATCCGATGCTGGCTAAGGTTTATTCATCTGCTGAAGCGAGGGCGATCGTGCAGGAGTTAAATCCACGCATTGTTATTCCTGTCGCTTATTTGACTGATAAGGCAGCAGCGTCCTGTAAGTTGACAGAAGTTGATCAATTTTTAGATCTGATGCCTAAGGATACTGTTCAAAAAATGGGCGGAAATATTTTGGAGTTGAGAGCCGATAGCCTTCCTCAAAGTACCGTTGTCAGAGTTTTAAAAGTATAAAAAAAGCGGTGCTAAGCACCGCTTTTTTATTTGTGAAAGTAGAAAATGGCTACGCCATTTTCTACTTTTTTTATGCAGATTCTGGTTTGGGTATGGATGTAGGATGTCTCAAAATTTCGGCTGTGGAGAGCTTCTCCACCATGTCGCGAGTAATCAGACATTTGGTGACATCTTTGCGAGAAGGCAACTCGTACATCATGTCTAGCATCAACTGCTCGACAATACCGCGCAATGCTCTTGCCCCTGTTTTACGGCGGTAAGCTTCCTTGGCGATCGCCTGAACTGCATCCATTTGAAACTCAAGCTGCACATTGTCCATCTTTAGAAGCTTTTGATACTGCTTGATCAAGGCACTACGCGGCTCAGTCAAAATCGCCATCAATGCTTTTTCATCCAGAGGATCAAGTACCGCACTTACAGGCACGCGCCCAATAAACTCAGGAATCATCCCAAACTTAACGAGATCATCAGGCTGAACATTTTTAAGAATCTCAGAAGTCCGCTTTTCACGGGGCATAGCTTCGCCCTGCTGCACAAAACCCATCGACTTTTTGCCGATGCGTTGCTCGATCGACTTTTCTAGACCACCAAAAGCGCCGCCGCAGATGAACAAAATATTTTTAGTATCGATTTGGATGCAGTCTTGATAAGGATGTTTGCGTCCGCCTTGGGGCGGGACATTGGCGATTGTGCCTTCAAGCATTTTTAATAATGCTTGCTGCACACCTTCCCCTGACACATCGCGGGTAATTGAGGTGTTTTCACTCTTGCGGGCAATTTTATCAATTTCATCAATGTAGATAATGCCGCGCTGCGCCTCCTCAACATCCAGATCGGCAACCTGTAACAGCCTTAACAAAATGTTTTCCACATCTTCGCCCACATAGCCTGCTTCCGTTAGGGTCGTGGCATCGGCAACTGCAAAGGGAACATCTAACATCTCGGCTAGGGTTTGCGCTAGGAGCGTCTTGCCACAACCTGTGGGACCAATCAGTAAAATGTTGGACTTTTGTAACTCAATCCCGTCTTCAGTTTGACCTTTCGCCGCCGATTCAATGAAGCTGAGGCGCTTGTAATGATTGTAGACAGCGACTGACAAGACTTTTTTGGCTTCGTCTTGACCAACTACATTTTCATCAAGGTAGCGCTTGATGTCACGGGGCTTGGGAATCTGATTTAGGTTTAGATTCGCCGCAGTTTTAGTTTTCCGCTTTTCGTTAGGATCTTTACGCTGAGACGCTTGGGGTGGAGGGCTACTAAAAAGCTCTTCATCAAGGATTTCATTACACAAGTCAACACACTCATCACAAATGTATACCCCTGGTCCCGCAATTAGCTTGCGAACCTGTTCCTGCGATTTGCCACAGAAGGAACATTTCAGATGAGAGTCATATTTACTGGGCATAAGCTATCTCAAGTTGTGGTTAGGCGAGAGCAGGGGAACGAAGGCTATCAGAATTGCTTAAAACGCAATCGATTAAACCATATTGTTGAGCTTCGGCGGGAGACATGAAGAAATCTCGTTCTGTATCTTGCTCGATCTGTTCGAGAGGCTTGCCTGTATTGGCAGCTAACATTTCATTAAGCGATCGCTTGATATACAAAATTTCTCGCGCTTGAATTTCGATATCGACAGCTTGTCCCTGAGCGCCGCCCAAAGGTTGGTGGATCATAATTCTGGCATTGGGCAGAGACATCCGCTTACCCTTAGCGCCTGCCGCAAGTAAAAAGGCTCCCATGCTGGCGGCTAGCCCCATACAAATGGTGCAGACATCGGGGCGAACATGATTCATCGTGTCTAAAATCGCCATTCCTGAATACACCGAACCGCCTGGGGAGTTTATATATAGATAAATGTCTTTTTCAGGATCTTCTGCTTCTAAAAATAAGAGCTGGGACATAATCAGGTTAGCGCTGGTGTCGTCTACTTGCGAACCTAAAAAGACAATCCGTTCGCGCAATAAACGAGAGAAAATATCAAATGCTCTCTCCCCTTTACCTGACTGTTCGACCACCATCGGCACAACTTGATTGTGTAGGGATTGTCGATGAGTTGAGGTGATCGCCAGTCGATCTAAATTTAGTTGACTAGATAAAGAAAACATTCGTTTTGAATTCACCATAATTTTGATGCACTATACCAAGCAAATGTAAACCTGACAAAATATAACTTGCTTGAGCCTTAATTTACTCAATTACAGATCATTATGCATTAAAAGTCGTATTGGTATGTTGGTAAGCAGCAATACAAAGTTATACATAAGTTATATATGAGGCTTGGCGCTGGCTGAAAATCCAGAGATACTTTTGAAAGCGTTGCTTCGCAATGCTTTCAAAAGTATCTCTGAAGCCCAAAAAGCGAGTGGCGGCGCAAAACGCCGCCACTTGCTATTAGATGGTGCGGCTTCGCCGCACCATCTAATAGCAAATAAATAAATGGCTACGCCATTTATTTATTTAAAAACCCTTACTGGGTTTGGTTTTCAATTCACAAAAGTGTAGTCACACTTTTGTGAATTGGTATAAAAGCGGTTCCTTGAGTGGGAAAGGAGTAAGTGTTAATTTATGGATGGCAACTTAGGTGGAACTTATGAGTCTGACAACAGGGCAAATAATCGGTGGTCATTATCAAGTCATCGACCGATTGGGAGGAGGTGGCTTTGGCGAAACCTATCTTTCCCAAGATTTGCATTTGCCCGATCGCCCCAAACGGGTGATCAAAAGACTAAGTCCGCGCATCCAAGAAGCCAGTGTTTTGCAGATCTCGCGGCGATTATTTGAAACGGAAGCTCAGGTTTTATACCGTTTGGGTACCCATCCGCAAATCCCTCAGTTATTTGCCCACTTTGAAGAATTATCAGAATTTTATTTAGTTCAAGAATTTATAGATGGTAAAGATCTGGGTCACGAACTGCTGCGGGGAAAAATATGGGAACAGTTCACCGTGGCGAGCCTGTTGCAAAGCCTGCTGCTGGTGCTGGATTTTGTGCATCAAAACAATGTCATCCATCGGGATATTAAGCCTGAAAATATTATTCGGCGGCGCGATGGACAACTGTTTTTAATTGATTTTGGCGTGGTCAAAGAAATCGCCACTTCTAGCACGATCGTCATCGATCAACCGATCGCCTCCAACTATACGGTCGGCATTGGCACTCCTGGCTATATGCCTAGCGAGCAGGCACATGGCGAACCTAAATTTGCCAGCGATATCTATGCGATCGGCATGATTGGCATTCAGGCGCTTACAGGAATTAACCCGAGTCACTTGGGTAAGGACGACAATCTGGAAATACTGTGGCGGCAGCACGCCCCAAAGGTTTATCCAGAGTTTGCTGATATCTTGTCGCAGATGGTCAAGTTCGACTTTCGGCAACGTTATGGAACGGCGATCGCCGCCAGTACTGCCATCAGAGAATTTTGCGATCGCTATCCCACTTCCGACGTCAACCATAGTTTGCCAACTTTAATTAATAGTGGCGCGAACTCAGATAATTTTGTAAACCCACAGGAACGCAGCCTCACTTCGCTCCTTGAAGAAATTCCTAATATTCCTATCAGCGCGAAAAGTAAAGACGAAAGCACCAATGCTCAAGCGCCTCAACCCACTCAGTCATTTTTGAAGCAATACCTTCAGCCTTGGCACTTGGGCTTAGGTGTGGTTACAATTGCCGCGATCGCGGTCACTTCAGTATTTTTATTTTCCAGTCCTACTCCTAAATCCCCTCGTCAAGAAAATTCTTCCGAACTTAATCTCACTCCCGCGCCAACCTCCAGCTTTGACATTAGCTTTGTTAGAGATTTAGTTAGTAATTCTGAAAGTAATGACATTATCTACGGAATTGCGATCAGCCCTGATAGTAAGCTATTGGCGGCGGCTAGCTCCAATAGAAGTATCGAGTTATGGGACTTTGAGGCTACCACTAGCCCAAGAGTTCTCCAAGGACATAAAGGTCGAGTTTATGACATCTATTTCAGTCCCGATGGAACCAAGCTAGTCAGTGGCAGTGATAACGGTGAAGTGATCATTTGGGATGTCGCTTCAGGCAAAATTATTCATAATTTAAGCGGGCAGCAGGAACGTATCTACACAAGTATATTTAGCCCCGATGGTCAAACCGTCGTCAGTTGCAGTGGCGATCGCACGATTAGAATCTGGGATGTCAAAACTGGAAAACAGATTAGAACATTTCAAGAAAAGTCCTATGTTTATGATGCCTCCTTTACGCCTGACGGGAAGACCTTGGTTAGTGCAGCTAAAAATGGAGCTATTCGCCTATGGAATGTGGAAACAGGTAAGCCCATTAAAACCATAGTAGAGAAAGGTACTCCCGTTCGTTCCATTGTTTATACCAAGGATGGCAAACTGATCGCAGCGGCGATGGAAGACAGCACAGTACGGCTCTGGAATGGAGAAACAGGGCAGTTTGTGGAAGTCTTGACAGGACATACCAACCAAGTTCACACAGTCGCCTTCAGCGAAGATAATTCCTTGCTGGCAAGTGGCAGTACTGACAAGACTATTCGAGTCTGGGATGTCAATGCTAAGAGCCTATTACAAGTTTTGTCAGCCCATGAGAATGGAGTATCTTCTGTAGACTTCAGCAAAGATGGCAAATTTTTAATTAGTGGCAGTCTGGATGGCAAGGTAAAAGTCTGGCGCGTGCCTGAAAGAAAATAAGCTACTCCGTTCCCACTTAGAAATTAGAGGTGCGGTGCGAAGCGCCTCTAATACCAAACAAAGAGATGGCTATGCCATTTCTTTGTTTTAAAACCCATACTGGGTTTAGTTTTCAATTCACAAAAGTGTGACTACACTTTTGTGAATTGGTATAATTTCTGGAAAAGTCAGTTTTGTTAGAACCTAAAACCCACTAGCCTCTTGGGTTACTACGGCTGTATATTTGAAAGCGCGTCAGAGCCACGCTTTATGGCAAAGTATTATTAAGCAGCTAGGCATAACCAAAAACGTTGTTCCGCCCGCGTAGCGGGCGGAACAACGTTTGGTCTTGGGTTTTAATTATGTTGAGCTACTTACAACTCTTTAAAATTTCTAACCACTACATTATGTAGTTTTGTATACTAATAGATTAGACGGACATAGAAAACGGTAATTAATAAGCGTGAGTCAACATCCCCTTGAACAGCTAAATCGTTACGATGCCAAAGCTAATGCCGAATATTACGGTCGTCGCCCTTGGCTAGCGATTAGTCGGATTTTTAAAATAATTTATTTTGCTTTGAGTTTTGGACTAGCTTTTGGCTGGGATGTTTTGACTGGCAACACATCAAGCCAACCCAAACTAGCCGAAAAGCTGCGCCGCATTATCACATCTTTAGGTCCTACCTATATCAAGGTTGGTCAGGCTCTCTCGACTCGCCCCGACTTGGTGCGCGTCGATTTCTTGGAAGAGTTAACCAGACTTCAAGATCAGCTACCGCCTTTCTCCAACTCGGAAGCCTTTGAAATTATTCAAAGAGAGCTAGGTAAGCCCGTTAGTCTGGTTTACAAAAATATTTCCGAAGATCCTGTCGCGGCGGCTAGTCTCGGTCAAGTTTACAAAGCAACCCTTTACACTGGCGAAGAAGTTGCGGTTAAAGTGCAGCGACCTCGATTAGTTCCCACCTTGACGCTCGACCTATTTATTTTGCGTTGGATTGCAGGATGGCTAGGTCCACTTCTGCCTCTCAATCTTGGCAATAGCTTAGAGGCGATCGTGGATGAGTTCGGGCTGAAGCTATTTGAAGAGATCGATTATGAGCATGAAGCGACCAACGCCGAGCGCTTTGCGGGTTACTTTAAGGATGATCCAAATGTCAAAGTCCCTTGTATTCATCGGCAGGTCAGCAGCCATCGGGTATTGACCTTAGAATGGATCAATGGCATTAAGCTAAATGAAATTGAGCAAATCAAGTCCGCAGGACTCAATACAGACAACTTAGTTCGTATCGGTGTGATGTCGGGACTGCGTCAATTGTTAGAATTTGGTTTCTTCCATGCTGATCCTCACCCAGGCAATCTCTTTGCTACCTACGATGGCAAGATGGCATACATCGACTTTGGAATGATGGATCAGCTAGATCTGCAAACTAAAGAGCAGTTGGTTGATTCAGTTGTGCATTTGCTGAACAAGGACTACGACGAACTTGGTCAAGACTATGTGAGATTGGGATTTTTGCAACCAGACATTGAGATGAAGCCAATTGTGAATGCGCTGGAGTCAGTGCTAGGTGACATTATGTCGGAAAAGGTAAAGGACTTTAACTTTAAGGTGGTGACCGATCGCTTTTCTAAGGTGATGTATGACTATCCTTTCTGCTTACCTGCCAAGTTTGCGCTAATTATTCGTTCGGTAATTACTCAAGAAGGTGTGGCTCTGAGCCTTAATCCTGAATTTAGGATCGTGCAGGTTGCCTATCCTTATGTGGCAAGGCGTTTGCTTACCGATGAGTCCGATAGCTTGCGGTCACGTCTTTTGGAAGTTCTATTTAAAGATGAGAAGTTCCAATGGACAAGGCTGGAGAATTTGTTGGCGATCGCCAAATCCGACGGTCAGTTTGACATTATTCCAACGGCAAGTATGGGGCTGAAGTTCCTGAGTTCCAAGGATGGTGAGTATATCCGCCGCCGTATTTTGTTGGCGCTCACTGAAGACAATCGCTTGCACACAGAGGAAGTGATGCGAATCTGGCAAATGATCGGCTCCGATCTGGAACCTGCCAAACTCTGGGGGATGGCGGTTAATGCGCTAACGGGAGCGGTTCCGAAAGCGATCGCAGCCGCACTACCCTTCGCTGCTTTTCAGAATATTAATTAACCCAAGTTGCTACCTATCAGCTCAAAACCCAGTTTAGGCTAAATAATGTTAGATATTTGCACGAAAACAAATGCATTCTTGAGATAATAGCGCTAGTTTGAAGCTGATTTTATATAGGTAGCAACTTGGGTTAATTAGACACGACAAACTTAAATGCTAGATAGATATTGAAAAGCGGCGCAATGCGCCGCTTTTCAATATCTATCTGTATTACTCAAAGCTTTAACAGTCTGCATACATTAAAAACAAATGGACGAATTAATACAAAATATAAAGAATTTAGCTGAAGTTTACTATGCAAGATTGGAAAAACAAATTGAAGCTAGGGCAGAGGAAATGAAAGCTGATGACAACTCTCATTATCTCGTTTATCGTGTTTTAGGCATTTCGTTAGAACAAGGACAGTTCATTGACCAATATCAAAACGCAGGACGATTTCTCTACAAATATGCAGGTTCATTTCTTGAAGCCGCCGCAACTCTATGTTTGAAATTCAAATTTCCCGAAGGCAAAAAAACCAGAATCAGAAATACAACTGGACAAAGCCCAAAAACCTTTGAAATTGATTTTCTTAATGGAAATGATGCGATTGAAGTAAAATGGAAAGATGCTACAACTGACGGCGATCATAAAGCAAAGGAAGAGAGAAGAGTTGAAGTTATAAGAGAACATGGTTACAAACCGATAAGAGTAATGTTTTATTATCCTCAAAGAAAGCAGGCTATTGAAATTCAGAAAAAATTAAAATTATTTTATGAAAAGCTGGGGGGGGAATACTATGGCAGTGATGAAGCTTGGGAATATCTAAAAGCATATTCAGGCGTTGACCTAAAAAATATATTGACACAGATTGCTAACGAAAGGACACCCGAAAATGGAAGTTAATAAGATCTATCACGGAAACTGTGTTGAGAAGCTTAAAGAAATTGAAGATAGTAAAGTTGACTTGATTTACTTTGACCCACCTTTTTTTACTCAACGCAAACATAGTTTAACTAATAAAAATAATTCTAAAACTTACGAGTTTGATGATAAATATGCCTCTATTGCAGAGTATCTAACACTTATTAAAAATGTTTTAGAGCAATCAAAGAGAATTTTAAAAGGTACAGGAAGTGTATTTCTTCATTGCGATAAAACTGCATCGCATAATATCAGGGTAGTAATGGATCAGGTTTTCGGACGTGAAAACTTTCAAAGTGAAATTATTTGGTCATATAAAAGATGGTCTAATGCTAAAAAAGGGCTTTTAAATGCTCATCAAGTAATTTTCTTTTATTCAAAAACACAGGATTTTAAATTCAATACTCTTTATACAAATTATTCTGCCACAACAAATCTCGATCAGATTTTACAAGATAGAGAGCGTAATGAAAATGGTAAGTCCGTTTATAAAAAAGATGAAAATGGAAATGTGATTTTAGGTAAAGAGAAGAAAGGCGTTCCTCTGTCTGATGTATGGGAGATTCCATATTTGAACCCAAAAGCCAGAGAAAGAACTGGCTATCCCACTCAAAAGCCTGTTTTATTACTAAACCAAATTTTAAATATAGTGACTGACGAAGGCGATTTAGTGCTTGATCCATTTTGTGGCAGTGGGACAACTTGTGTTTCAGCGAAATATTTAAAAAGAAAATTTATTGGAATTGATGTTTCCATAGATGCAGTTAAACTTGCAAATTCACGACTAGCAGAAATGATCATTTCTGAATCAAATTTACTAAATAAAGGAACAAATGAATATCAAGAAAAAACGCCAAAAGAACTAGCAATTTTACAAAATATTGGTGCTTTCCCTGTCCAGAGAAATAGCGGAATTGATGGCTTTTTGAAAGAACATTTCGCAGGTATGCCAGTTCCTATCAAAATCCAAGGAGAATATGAGACAGTTGAAGACGCAATTGAAAAACTAGAAAACGCCTCATTAGGTAAAGACTATAGAATGAAAATTTTAATCCAAACTAGAGAGACAGGAGTAAGTCGTCTTTTTGGCTTTGAATCTGATGTAACGATCATAAAATCACTTGAATTACAAACTAAGAGTTTGATGCAGCGCTTTGTTCTGATTTAAACTCCAGAAAAACTTTAAAAGTGTTGCAATGCAACACTTTTAAAGTTTCTGTTAGGTTATGCGCCTTCGCGCAATTTATCCAAAATCGAACGATCTTCTAAGGTGGAAGTGTCGCTGGTGATTTCTTGACCAGAGGCGAGCGATCGCAATAGGCGGCGCATGATTTTACCCGATCTCGTTTTGGGCAGAGCTTCCGCAAAGCGAATTTCACTCGGACGAGCGATCGCGCCAATTTCGCTGACAACGTGCGTTTTTAGTTCCTTAGATAGCTCTTCACTCGGTTGGCGATCGCCTTCAAGAATTACAAAAGCAAAGATATCCTCACCCCTGACCTCATCGGGCTTGCCAATTACAGCCGCTTCAGCGACCGCAGGATGGGAAACTAGCGCCGATTCAATTTCCATCGTTCCCAAACGATGCCCCGCCACATTGATCACATCATCGACACGACCCATCACCCAGTAATAGCCATCTTCATCCTTACGCGCACCATCCCCTGCGAAATAGACATAGTTGCCATCCTTGGGGGGAATATGTTCCCAATAGCTCTTACGGAAGCGGTCAGGATCGCCGTACACCGTTCGCATCATCCCTGGCCAAGGGTGACGCACAATTAGATAGCCGCCTTCATTGTCATGGGCAGGATTGCCATCGAGATCGACAATATCGGGAATAATTCCGGGGAAGGGCAGGGTTGCCGAACCGGGTTTAGTGGGAACTGCACCAGGGAGTGCCGTAATCATGATCCCGCCTGTTTCGGTCTGCCACCATGTATCGACAATCGGGCAACGACCGCCGCCGATGACGCGGTGATACCACATCCAAGCTTCAGGATTAATCGGTTCACCAACGGTTCCTAATAGTCTCAGGGAAGTTAAATCGCGAGAGTTAGGATGATGCTCACCCATTTTGATAAAGGCACGAATCGCCGTAGGTGCGGTATAGAAGATAGTGACTTGATACTTCTCAATCACATCCCAAAAACAGCCCCAATTAGAAGCTCTCGGCGCTCCTTCATACATTAGGGTTGTCGCGCCATTGGATAATGGACCATAAACAATGTAACTATGTCCTGTAATCCATCCCACATCAGCAGTACACCAATAGGCATCGGTATCCTTGAGATCAAAAATCCATTTGGTGGTGATATGGCTATAGAGGTTATAGCCTGCCGTGGTATGGACAACACCCTTCGGTTTGCCAGTGCTGCCCGAAGTATAGAGAACGAACAGCAGGTCTTCGCTATCCATTGGTTCGGCTTCGCATTTAGCAGAAACACCTTGCTGGAGATCATGCCACCAATGGTCACGCCCTGCGCTCATGTGGACATTCTGCCCTGTCCGTTTGACGACTAACACATCGGTTACGGAAGGCACGGCTCCATTGGCGATCGCTTTATCAACTTGCTCCTTGAGCGGCACGATCGCATCCTTGCGCCATCCACCATCGGCGGTGATTACTAATTTGGCTTCAGCATCGACAAGGCGATCGCGCAAAGCTTCGGCACTAAATCCACCAAAAACAACACCATGCACTGCGCCAATTCTGGCACAGGCAAGCATCGCGATCGCCGCTTCAGGAATCATCGGCATATAGATACCGACGCGATCGCCCTTGGTGATTCCTAATTGCTTCAGAGCATTGGCAAACTGACAAACTTCCCGATGCAATTGAGAATATGTCAGGGTGCGTGAGTCGCCATTTTCCCCTTCCCAAATCAGCGCCGCCTTGTTTTTGCGCCAAGTTTTGAGGTGGCGATCGAGGCAATTGTAAGAAATATTAATCTTGCCGCCATCAAACCATTTGGCATTGGGCGGTTGCCAGTCTAGCACCGTATGCCATTTCTCAAACCAATCGAGTTCAGTGGTGGCAAGTTCCGCCCAGAATGCAGCAGGGTCAGCTTTGGCGCGATCGTATATTTGTTGATATTCTTCTAAACTTTTAATCTGGGCAGATTGCGAAAATTCTGCTGACGGCGCGAAGAGGCGCTTTTCATTTAAAACCGATTCAATCGTGGGCTGGGACATAGTGACTACAATTTTGTGAATTGGTAAGTAGCTCGGCTCAATTAGAACCATAAGGTTGTTCCGCCCGCTATGCGGGCGGAACAACCTTATGGTTTTTTAGTTTGCTTATGCCTAACTACATATTAAATTTCCAATTTTCCCAGATCAAGGGACATCGCAGACTCAAAAGCCAAAAATTAGGATGAGGCGGCGCAGAGCTAGATGATGAATTGTGTTGCTTCGCAACACAATTCATTGCTATCAGGAAAGCGTTATAGTATCGATATACTTTGATTAAGTGGGTTTTAGTGACTACACCATGCTAGAGACGGTAAACGAAGCAGAAACACCGCAGGATCTTCAAACCGCATCGAGAAGCCTGAACCAAACTGAGGCGATCGCCGATCCCTTGGTTGAGGGGGACGATGATCTTGCGGAAGATGAACTCGATCAAATAGATGATGTGGAAATGTCTTTATTTGACCACCTCGAAGAACTGCGATCGCGTATTTTTTACGTTTTAATCGCAATTTTTGGTGGCGTAGTTGGCTGCTTTGTTTTGGTTAATAAAATTGTGGCTTTGCTGGAAATTCCTGCTCAGGGAGTGAAGTTTTTGCAACTCGCCCCAGGGGAATACTTTTTTGTATCGATCAAGGTGGCTGGCTACAGTGGCATATTGGTCGCTAGTCCGATGATCCTCTATCAAATTGTGCGATTTATCTTGCCAGGGCTGACCCGCAACGAAAAGAAGGCGATCGCGCCCATAGTTTTTGGCTCTAGTATTTTGTTTGTTTTGGGCATTGTGTTTGCCTACGAGTTGTTGATCCCTGCGGCTCTTAATTTCTTCATTAGCTATGGCGGCGATGTCGTTGAGCAGTTTTGGTCAATTGATCGTTACTTTGAATTTGTGTTGCTATTGCTATTTAGTACGGGGCTAGCTTTTCAGATACCTGTAATTCAAGCCTTGCTAGCGATGACGGGGATCGTCAACTCCGACAAAATGCTGGCTGGTTGGCGCTATGTTGTCCTTGGAGCCGTGATTTTGGGTGCAGTGCTTACCCCTTCCACTGACCCGATGACGCAAAGTTTGCTGGCGGGCGCAGTCGGCATCTTGTACTTTGGCGGGATTTTTCTTGTTAAGGCTATGGGTAAATGAGCCAGCAGAAAATTAATCCCAAAATTATCATTTACGATACGACCCTTCGTGATGGTACACAGCGCGAAGGGTTATCGCTGTCAGTAGCCGATAAGCTGCGAATTGCCGATCGCCTTGAGCAGTTGGGAGTGGCTTTTATTGAGGGCGGCTGGGCTGGGGCAAATCCTAAGGATGATCTTTTTTTTCAACAAATGGGAGCGCGATCGCATAGTGAAAAGCCAAATAAAACCGAATTAGTAGTATTTTGTTCGACCAGACGAGCGGGGATACAAGCTAAAGAAGATCCTATGTTGATCCCAATTTTGGGCGCAAAAACTAGTTGGGTCACTATTTTTGGGAAATCTTGGGATCTCCATGTGATTGAGGGTTTACGCACTAGCCTTGATGAAAACTTGGCAATGATCAACGACACCGTAACTTATCTCAAAAGCCAAAATCGCCGCGTTTTATATGATGCCGAACATTGGTTTGATGGCTACCAAAAAAATCCTGACTATGCCCTGCAAACTTTAAAGTCCGCCTTCAGCGCAGGAGCCGAATGGTTTGTCCTCTGCGACACCAATGGCGGGACATTGCCCGATCAAGTTGGCAAAATTACCCAGATTGTCTATGACCAACTCCGACAGTGGGGCTGCGAGTCTCCTCAAATCGGCATCCATACCCACAATGATGCTGGCTTGGCGGTTGCCAATGCGATCGCTGCCGTCCAGCATGGGGCAACGATGGTGCAAGGCACAATCAATGGCTATGGCGAACGCTGTGGCAATGCCAATCTCTGCACGGTGATCCCCAACTTGCAACTCAAAATGGGCTACGACTGCATCGCTAATCCCACGCAACTCACCCAAGTCTCGCGTCAAGTCAGCGAGATTGTTAATCTTGCCCCCGATGATCATGCACCTTTTGTGGGATCTTCCGCCTTTGCCCACAAAGGCGGCATCCATGTCAGTGCTGTACAGCGCAACCCATTTACTTACGAGCATATTGCCCCTGAAAGTATCGGTAATCTGCGCCGTATCGTTATTTCTGAGCAAGCAGGGCTAAGCAATGTCATTTCCAAAGTAGAAACCTTTGGCATTTGTCTACGCAAAGAAGATTCAGCATGTCGGCAAATTTTGCAAAAAACCAAAGAACTAGAAAAGATTGGCTATCAGTTTGAGTCGGCGGAGGCAAGTTTTGAGTTATTAGTCCGTGAAGCCCTAGGCGATCGCCCTCAATTTTTTGCGATTAGTAATTTTTATGTCTACTGCCACACTGACACCCATCGCACCGATGGGATGGTCAACTCCCAAGCCACGGTCAAAGTAATCGTCAAGGGTGAAGAATATCTCACTGCCGCCGAGGGCAATGGCCCCGTTGCGGCGCTGGATCGCGCTCTTCGCAAAGCCTTAATTAACTTCTATCCTGAAATAGCTAACTTCTATCTCACCGACTATAAAGTTCGCATTCTCAATAGTGATTCAGGCACTCAAGCAACGACCAGAGTTCTCATCGAATTTAGTAACGGTCAACGGCGCTGGTCAACGGCAGGAGTCTCTGACAACATTATCGATGCGTCCTGTAAAGCCCTTGGCGAAGGGCTAGAGTATGGACTTCTGTCAGAAGTCAGATACGTTGGACATAACACTAATGTCTAGCGATATCCTTAAAAAATTTCTTGCCTTCGCTGTCTCACCGTAAGTTAATCTCTACAAATTTTCCAGAAAAATGATTCTTAACGAAAAGATTGATCACCATTCTCATAAACCTGTCATTGTTATATTCTGCATAAGCACTTTGGTTTTATTCTTTTTTAGTAGTTTAAGACATTCTCTATTTCAATCGGGGGCTTTAGATTTAGGTTTTTTTGATCAAGGTATCTGGTTATTGAGTCAGGGAATGATTCCAAAGTCATCTTTAATAGATATTCATCTTTTAGGAGATCACGCTGCTTTTATCCTTTATCCATTAAGCCTTTTATATAAAATCAATCCAGATATTCATTGGCTTTTTTTAGTTCACGCTACTACCATCTCGGTCGGTATATTTCCTATAGTAATTTTGTCTAAAAGAAATGGATTAGATAGCAAACAAATTTACTTAATCTTGCTAATATATCTTTTTTCTCCGATTTTATTTAATGCTAATTCAACCTATGATTTTCATCCCGATATATTTGCTGTTCCATGTCTACTGTGGGGCATTTTATATGCAGAAGAAAATAAGTTAGCTCATTTTTTATCTACACTATTCGTCCTAGTTAGTGCTAAAGCTGTTTTTTTATTGACAGCAGTGTCTATAGGAATATGGCTTATTTTCAAAAAGAAAAAGTTAATGGGAAGTATTGCCATTACTTTTGGAATAGTATGGCTTTTAATTGCGATTCAATTAGTAATGCCTGCTTTTGATGCTGGAGCAGGGCGTTTCGCAGCTAGATATGGCTCTCTCGGAAGCTCTTACTTAGAAATATTAATCAATCTATTTATAAAGCCCAATTTGATTTTAAGCAAAATTTTCTCGATTGATAGCTTGTTATATTTATTGCTATTATTTATACCAGTTATCTGGTGCTTGAAATATGCGGACAAAAAACTATTATTAATTATATTTCCAACTGTAATAATGAGTATATTGTCTGATGATCCTCAGCAGAGATATTTAGCCAATCATTATCCTTTGCCTATTTTACCGATTTTAATTGTGATGGTAATCTCTGGCATCAATGAATTTGTCAAAGAGAAAAAATGGAGTTATCGGTTTATTTTATTCTGGACAGTATTAGCATTTGTAACTATGTCACGTTTAAATCTATTTATGGGTGAATACTTACAATCTTTAGATACTTGGCAAGCTAATAATGAAGCGATCGCTTTAGTGAAGAATCAAGGCAGTATCCTTACTACTCACGAAATTGCCCCCCATGTTACTCATCGACCTTTAGTTAAATTAGCTTTTTCTAATTCCGAGCCTAATCTTGAGGAATTTGATTATATTTTATTGAATACGAGACATTTTGGTTATCAAAGTAATCGCGATTACGCTCTTAACTTAGTTGAAAAAGCAAAAAAAATACCTAGCTTAAAACTCAAATACCAAAAAGATGATGTTTTCCTATTCAGCAAAAATGATTTGTGATGTAGCACTTTCGCTTTGTTGTACAGCGCTTTGCGCTTACTTAAACCCCAGAGAAATTTTTGAAAGCGCGGCGAAGCCGCGCTTTCAAAAATTTCTCTGGGGTTCAAAGTCTTACTGACTTCGAGGCATTAGTTAATTAAATCGTGAAAGAATGAGAATCGAGTGAGAACTGCGCCCAAAGACACAATTACAGGTTTAATTATTGTAGAAGCGGCACTTCTACAATAACTAGCAGGGTAAATAGTAAAAATCTAATTCCTATGTCTAAAACTTTTTCGGTTTCTCAAGCCAATAGCCTTTGGCAACTCTGGGAACAGGGCGCACAAACTCATCCCGATGCGATCGCCCTTTACGATCCTCATGCCAAGCCGCCCGTGCGAATTTCTTACCGTGATACTTTTGAGCAAATTAACGCATTTGGGGCAGGATTGCGATCGCTAGGCATAAATTTTGGTGACAAAGTTGCGCTGATCGCCGATAACTCACCGCGCTGGTTAATTGCTGA
The DNA here is from genome assembly GCA_001873375.1 of Oscillatoriales cyanobacterium CG2_30_44_21. Lineage (GTDB taxonomy): Bacteria > Cyanobacteriota > Cyanobacteriia > Pseudanabaenales > Pseudanabaenaceae > Pseudanabaena. The sequence goes on along the minus strand of MNZA01000162.1, from coordinate 22,316 downwards.
TCAAGGGATTTTGGCGATTGGCGCAGCCAATGCAACGCGTAGCTCTCAAGCTGATCGCAGTGAGTTGTTATACATCATTGAGCATAGTGATAGCGTAGTGATCGTGGTCGAAAATCTTGCTACGCTGCAAAAGTTAGAGCCTGAGTTACATAGCCTTCCTGTCAGGCAAATTATTTTGATGTCTGACGAAACGCCGCCCGAAGGAGCCTATAACTTTCAGCAATTACTAGCTCTAGGCAACGGCAAAGACTTAGGCAATCCACCAATTCAGCGTGATACCCTCGCCACATTGATCTATACATCAGGCACAACTGCCCGTCCCAAGGGAGTCATGCTCACTCACGGCAACTTTTTGTTTGAAGTGGAAGCTGCCCAATCGGTGTTGCAACTCAAGATTAATGAAAAAGTACTGAATATCTTGCCGACATGGCATTCTTACGAACGCACCTTTGAGTATTTCGTGTTTTCACAAGGTTGCACTGAGATTTACACCAATCTTCGTATGATCAAAAAAGATCTCAAGGAACAAAAGCCTCATTACATGGTCGCGGTGCCGCGACTGTGGGAGTCAATTTATGAAGGCGCACAGAAAAATTTTCGCGATCAGCCTGCCAATAAACAGAGCCTAGTCAATTTCTTCTTCAAAGTCAGCCACAAATATATAGTTGCCAAGCGCATTTTCCAAGGCTTGAATGTCGAAAATTTTTATCCTTCCTTTATTGACAAATTACTTGCACTACCCTTTCTCATAGCATTTTGGGGACTTCACAAACTTGGCGACAAATTGGTTTATCAAAAAGTACGCGAAGCAACGGGCGGACAACTTAAATATGTTGTCAGTGGCGGCGGCTCGATCGCCGAACATCTGGAAGACTTTTACGAAATTGTCGGCATTGAGATTTTGGGGGGCTATGGCTTGACCGAAACCTCACCGATTACCCATGTGCGTCGCCCCGATCGCAATATTCGTGGTGGTGATGGGCAGCCCTTTCCTCAAACTGAAACTCGCATTGTCGATCTGTCCACTCGCGCCGACGTGCCTGTTGGTCAACAGGGCTTAGTGTTAATTCGCGGGCCTCAAGTAATGCAGGGCTATTACAAAAACCCTGAAGCCACGGCAAAGGCGATCGACCCACAGGGTTGGTTTGATACAGGCGATCTGGGCTATGTCAGCAAGTGGGATGACCTCGTAATCACAGGTCGGGCAAAAGATACGATTGTTTTAAGCAATGGCGAAAATATCGAACCGCAGCCCATCGAAGATGCTTGTATCCGCAGTCCGTATATTGATCAAGTCGTGCTAGTGGGACAAGACCAAAAGCATCTAGGCGTTTTGATTGTGCCGAATTTATCTGCCCTCGAAGCCGCAGGCTTAATCCCTGCTGAGTCGAAGTTGACCGAAATATTGTCCGAGTTAAACAAACCCGAAATTCGTAATCTTTACCGTGATGAATTAAACCGTGAGGTTAAAAATCGCCCAGGGTATAGCATTAACGATCGCATTGGCGTTTTTGAGTTCTTACCTGGACCCTTTACCATCGACAATGGTTTTTTGACGCAAACATTCAAGATTCGGCGCAACATTGTATTTGAGCGTTATCAAGATATTATTGACAAAATGTTTACTTCATAATGTGAAAGCAGCTTCGCCGCTTTCACATTAAAAACTACTACAACTGGAGATAAGTGTGAATTCGATTGATTTTTCTAATCAGCTTTTATTGCGTCGTACCGCCAACATTCAAGTAATCGTGACGCAACGCTGGAAAGAGGAAATGCAGCAACAATTGCAACAGCAAATTGCTCAAATTGATGCCCAAGTGCAACAGGTTGATGCCCAAGGCTCTCGCCAAATCAATGAAATTGAGCGTCAAAGCATCAAGCCCTTCTCTGCTGAAGTTTCTAATGCGATCGAAGGCATTCGCGCCGAGATGAACCGAGTCAAGGCAGAAATGCTCGATCAAAAGAATCAATTGCTGACGCAGCTAACCCAAGTCCAGACCCTAGAACTAGAGCAAGAAGTCTCTCAAGGTCAACTTGACAGTTATTTCCCTGCGAGCAAAGGCGATAACTTGATCGCTCAAATGCGCGTTGAAATTGTGTTGCGCGATGGCATTGTTGAAGATATTCGCACTGGTTTTCCTGCTGTTTAAATCCCCTCACCCCAGCCCTCTCCCGCAGGAGAGGGAGAAAGAGTATTTTCTTTCTCCTCTTCTCCTACGGGAGAAGAGGGGAGCGCAAAGTATCCGCCCATATTAATCCCACAACAACATGAACGTTCTACTGGTTTACCCACTGTTTCCGAAAACATTTTGGTCTTACGAAAAAATCCTAGAGCTAGTAAATCGGAAAGTTTTACTACCGCCTCTAGGCTTGATTACAGTTGCGGCAATTCTGCCCCAAGAATGGAACTTTAAGTTAGTCGATCGCAATGTGCGTTCAATTACTGAGGCTGAATGGCAATGGGCGGATATGGTGATCTTATCGGCGATGATTGTCCAAAAAGATGACTTGCTGTCTCTGATTAAAGAAGCAAAACAACGCGGTAAAAAAGTTGCTTGCGGAGGTCCTTATCCCACCTCAATGCCTGAAGATCCGCAAGCGGCGGGTGTGGATTATCTAATTTTGGATGAAGGCGAAATTACTTTGCCGATGTTTGTTGAGGCGATCGCTAAGGGTGAAACCAGTGGTACTTTCCGCACTAGCGAAAAGCCCGATGTTACCAATACACCTGTGCCACGCTATGATTTATTAGATTTTGATGCTTATGACTCAATGTCAGTGCAGTTCTCGCGCGGTTGTCCTTTCCAGTGCGAATTTTGCGACATTATTGTGCTGTATGGACGCAAGCCCCGCACCAAAACTCCTGCTCAGTTACTAGCCGAACTCGACTATTTGTACAGTCTTGGCTGGCGGCGGGGCGTATTCATGGTCGATGACAACTTCATCGGCAACAAACGCAATGTGCGCTTGCTCTTGATTGAGCTAAAGGAATGGCAAAAAGAACATGGCTATCCTTTCCGCTTTAACACCGAAGCCTCCATCGATTTAGCCGCCGATCAAGAACTCATGGATCTGATGGTGGAATGTTATTTCGATGCGGTATTCCTTGGCATTGAAACTCCCGATGAAGATAGCTTGCAGATGACTAAGAAGTTTCAAAATACAAGATCATCTTTGCTCGATGCTGTGGAAGCGATTACCAAAACAGGGATTCGTGTCATGGCGGGATTCATCATTGGCTTTGATGGTGAGAAAAAAGGAGCAGGCGATCGCATTGTCAGATTTGCGGAATTAACAGGTATTCCCACAACTACTTTCGCGATGTTGCAAGCTCTACCCCATACTGCGCTTTGGCATCGTCTCGAAAAAGAAGGAAGGCTCAGAACTCAAAATGGGAACTTGAACCAAACTACCTTGATGAATTTCGAGCCGACTCGCCCCGTTGAAGAAATCGCCCGCGAATATGTAGAAGCTTTCTGTGCTTTGTACGAGCCTCATGCTTACCTCGATCGCGTTTACAGTTATTTCTTAAAACTAGGCGCACCGAGAATCAAAGCTGAAGCCAAATTACCAACTCTTACCGACCTCAAAGCTCTAGCGATTATTGTCTGGCGGCAAGGTATCAAGCGTGATACCCGCTTCAAGTTCTGGCATCATCTATTTAGCATGATCAAGAAAAATCCTGCGGTGTGGGAACATTACCTAATTGTCTGCGCTCACAATGAACACTTCATGGAGTACCGCGATATCGTCCGCCGCGAGATTGAAGCGCAGTTAGCTGATTATTGGGAAGAAGAAGAACGGATGAAAAAACTTCAGCCCTCACCCGAAAGAGAGCTTAACCTTGCAAATTAGTCATATCTAAGACAAAATGGTGGCGCTTTGCACCACCATTTGTAATGTTTTCAGGAAAGAGATACCAAACCCACAAAAAAATTAGAGATATACAACCCTAAAATATACAATTAGCTTACTTATGCCTGAATATTTAGGACTTGCTCAGTCTAGTGCAGTGCTATTTAAAACCGCGTCTAATAAATTAGGAAAACGTGCATCGAGATCCTGTCGGCGCAAGGAATTGTAATGCTGAGTTCCTTCTAGCCGCGTATACATAATTCCTGTTTCGCGCAAAACTTTGAAATGATGCGATTGAGTGGATTTACTAATTTCTAAACAGAACTCACTACAGGTAATTTCTGACTTCACAGACAACATTTTGACAATCTGTAAGCGCGTGGGGTCGCTGAGTGCGTAGAGTACTCCTGTTAAAGAAATATTGTTGCGATCGGGATGTAGATACTGGCGCATTTGGAACTGCCGAAAACTTAATGAAGTTTGCGCCTAGGGGCTATTGAGAAACTTGCAAAGTTCTCAATAGCCCCTAGGTTTGATTTTACAGCGCGAATCGCTGTAATTTTTTGGGAGTACATTACTACTATTGCACAAAATTTTATAGTTCGCGTATAATCGAACAATCTGAGTAGGCGGCGCAAAGAGATGTCTACTCAGATTGTTCGATTATTATTGATGACAAAATTTATGAGCGTTTCTCTTCTCTCACCAATTAAGCTTGGACGTTATACAATTCCCAATCGGGTCGTAATGGCTCCCCTCACCCGCAACCGTGCGGCGGCTGGCAATGTTCCCCACACATTAAATGCCTTGTATTATGCTCAACGCGCTTCTGCTGGCTTGTTGATTACCGAAGCATCGCAAGTATCTCCTGAAGGATTGGGATATCCCAATACTCCAGGTATTTATTCGGCGGAGCAGGTGGCAGGATGGAAGTTAGTTACAGAAGCTGTCCATGCTAAGGGCGGAAAGATCTTTTTGCAGCTTTGGCACGTTGGCAGAATCTCACATCCAGACTTGCAGCCTAATGGTCAATTGCCTGTCGCACCATCCGCGATCGCCCCTGAAGGGGAATCGGCAACATATACAGGACTGAAGCCCTTTGTCACCCCTCGCGCCCTAGAATTATCAGAAATCCCGCAAATTATTGAACAGTATCGATTAGGCGCAAAAAATGCCCTCGAAGCTGGCTTTGATGGTGTCGAAATTCACTCCGCAAATGGATATTTGCTAGACCAGTTTTTGCAAGATAACACCAATCACCGCGATGATATCTATGGTGGATCGGTGGAAAATCGCGCAAGGTTACTTTTGGAAGTAATAGAAGCAGTTGCGGAAATCTGGGGAGGCGATCGCGTTGGCGTGAGACTGTCTCCTAGTGGCACATTTAACAGTATGTATGACTCCAATCGGGCGGTTACCTTTGGCTATGCGGTCAAAGAACTCAATCGCTTTGAGCTTGCCTATTTGCATTTAGTTGCGCCCCGAGTGGAGGGATTTGGAACTGCGGAAGATCAAGCTGAACTTGGTGCTGACTTCTTCCGTCCAATTTACAAGGGTACGATTGTGACGGCGGGTGGTTATGACCTTGAGACTGGCAATGCCGCGATCGCCTCAGGAAATGCTGATCTAGTTGCTTTTGGTCGTCTTTACATTGCCAACCCTGACCTAGTAGAACGATTTGCGGCAAATGCGCCTCTGAACAAGCCTGATCGCAATACTTTCTATGGTGGCGATGAGAAGGGTTATACCGACTATCCGACGATGTAAAACCGAAAGAGGCAGCGCTTTGCGCTGCCTCTTTCGGTTTTTATGTAGGCGACAGCTATAATTACAGATAGAACATGACGCGAGTGCAAAGCTATAGCCCAACGCCCTGTCACCATAGACGATATTTTCGAGTTGTTTCGTGAAAGCGAACGACAACGCAAAGAACAACAGCAAGAATTTGAACAGTCTTTGCAGAAATCTTTGCAAGAATATAGAAAAACTTCTGAGCAAGAAATGGCTAATCTCAAAAAAATTGTCGCGCAAACAAATAAGGGACTTGCGATTTAATAAAGTACCAAATATAAATCCCGAATCAGTGGGGCGGCAAAGCCGCTCCACTGATTCGGGATTTATATTTGGTTTTGGTGACAAATTTAGAAGTCAATGGCTGGATTAAATAGGATTGAACATAGCAGTTCAACTTACTTGTAGAGTTTATCAGTAAATAGAGGATTTTTTATTCAGTGGAATTTTTAGCAAATTTTGATTGATGGCTTGCCATTTTATGTGGCAACAGTTGAACTATTTGTTTTTGGAGTCGGTTATGAATTCTGGACTCTCTCCGAAATTATGAAAAAGTTCAAGAATTTAGGCAAAAGATTTCAAACACTCAAAGACAGTAAAGGCAATTTAACAGCTAGAGATAAATGGTTTGACGAGTATCTTGCAGAGAGGATAGTTAATAATTCTGACAAAAAGTTTCGCTTACATCAGTACCCACAAGAAATTGCTGTTGTACCTAAAAGTTTATTGCGGTTCGTACCACCAATTCTGACTGCTTTTGGTGTGCTAGGTACTTTTTGGGGTATGACAGTTGGACTAATCGGGATGAAAATCGATCCGAACAATCTTATAGAGAAACAGGGGATTTAACGTCAAAGAAAGCTAGTTCCTTTTTGGTTGTGTGAGAGCGCTATTTTTTTTGAATATGATGGGATGAAGGGGCGATCATTAGTTTGTGGGGTGAATGGGTTGGGGGATAAGGTGTTCGTCAAGTATGTTACTCTCTTCCCACCAAATAATTAGACATCAAAAACCAACAATTAGCGCTGCGGCGTACTGCTAGTTCTTTACTTAAAACTAAACAGCAGTGGCGCAATGCGCCACTGCTTTCTGCTCTTAGCTCTTCAGTTTACGCAGTACAACCAAAAGCTCGCTGTCTTCGCGCTTAAATACAGGTAAAAACTCAATGTGCTTATATCGCACAATTCCCTGAATATCCACAATGCAATAGGCGCGTTTGCTACCAAACAAACCCGCAACACCGTATTTTTGGGAAACCTCTTGGTTGCGGTCGCTGAGCAATGGAAACTGCAAACCTAATTTCTTAGAAAACTCAATGTGCTTTTCAATAGGATCGGTGCTGATGCCAAGGATCTCTGCTCCTGACTCGCGAAACTTTGTCCAATCATCGGCAAAGCATTGCATTTCATTAGTACAGACAGGAGAAAAATCGCCTGGGTAAAAGGCAAGCACGACATTGGATCTACCCACATAGCGACTGAGGGTAATATCACCGCGATCGCTGGGCAAAGTAAAATCTGGAGCTTTTTGACCGACTTCGACAGACATAGAGATTCCTGTATTACCTTGTGATTTTTAGCTAAGATGAGCGCCGTCGCGCATTTCTAGGTATTTTTTAAGAAAGCGCACCGCGCTACATAAACTGATGACAGCTATATGATGTTTTGCAGTCACTCATAATCTTATCAACAATCCCCACCATGGAACGCGCTGATATTTTTGCCGCCAAAACTCTGACCATTGAGCTATCGAGTCAAATCTATGAGGCGCTAATCGCCGAGGTAAAAGCTACAGGCAAAACCGAGTCACAGTTAGTTGAGCAGGGATTAGAAAATATTTTTAAACTTTCAGGCGATCGCCTCACCTCTCTCGATCAACTTTCCATAATAGAGACAACACTAGAAATAAAGCTCAAACAGTATATTGATAAGCTTTTTGCGGAACAGCAATTAGCCCCTGCTCAACTAAAACCCAATCCAACTATAGAATCTCCAAGCGATCGCGCCCTAGATCTATTTCCACAAAAGATCATGCCCTTACCAACCATTCGCGCCTTACAAGTGGGCGATCGCGTTTTGGTTTTGGAGCCAGACAGTCCCTACTACATGGCGAAATTATTAGTAGTGCGAACGAGTTTGATTAGAGCAACTGTAGAAACAGACACAGGCGAAAAAACCTTTTTAAAACGAGATCTGAGATTTGTCAATTCTGAAAGTTAAAAAGTGCGGCGATGCCGCGCTTTTTAACCATCTCATCGCAACTTAGGCTTGGGTAATAACTTAGGCGATCGCAAAATTTTGACCATTGCCAAGCCCGTAATTGCCCCATACGTCGCGCCCTGCAAGCAACTAGCAAGAGCAGGAGAATTGAGCTTATACCCCAGATATAAGCCCAAAGTACTCACCGACAAGGCGATCGCACTAGCAAATAGCCACAGCCCCCCAGCCCGAAATCGGCGCAGCAACTGCCACTGACCGATACCCGCCATCAAGCCAATGATCGCAAAATCCGCTAGTAGCACAGGTAAAGATGGCAAATCTTGCTTTTGAAAGCGTAAGGACAAAGCAGGCACAAAATAAACAATAGTTAGCCCACTCACCCAACCGATGATCGTTAAGGGAAACCACCAATTTTCTTTAACAAAGCGATCGCGCAATACCAGAGTTTGAGCAACTGCAATACCAATGCTTTGAAGAATTTCGTTTAAGAAAATACGCGATTGCACATTATAAGGGTCTTGCCAGACCATGAGCGGCAAAAGCATACTGCCAGTGACATTAGCCATTAGCCACAGCACCCAAAAGCTTCGCCCTACTTTTTTTGACATAAACTCTATAAGGCAAGTCGCCCTATAATTGCGCCCACGCCACAATTATAGGGCTTTCACCAAAATCATTCTGATAGCAGGGCTGCGCCGCGCTATTAAAAATCTAGTTCCTTATTTTTCAAAAAACCATGATAGACACAGTAGCCAAATCAACAGAGAAATTAATGGGTAAAAAAGCGATCGTGACTGGGGCAAGTAGCGGCATTGGCAAAGAAGTAGCGCTACGACTATTGCAATCAGGCGCACAGGTCAGCGTGATTAGCCGTAACCCCGATCGCTTACTCAGCAAACTCCCCGCAGGCAGCAATGCCAAGGGCTATGCCATCGATTTGGGCAATATTGAAGAGGTCGCCAGCCAAATTAAGGCGATCGCCTCTGATATGAATGGAGTCGATATCTTGATCAACAATGCGGGCATGGCTTACATTGGCGAACTGATTGAGATGCCACTTACGGAATGGCAAAAGCTATTTGATCTCAATTTGACCAGTGTATTTCAATGTCTGCAAGCGGTATTACCCACAATGCGATCGCAAAAAAGCGGGACGATCATCAATGTCGCCTCCGTTGCCGCTAAGCAAGGCTTTCCCAACTGGGCAGCATACTGTGCCAGCAAGTTTGCACTGCTAGGACTAACTCAGGCGATCGCCGCCGAAGAACAACCCCGCGGCATCAAGATCATGTCCATCTGCCCTGGGTCAGTGGATACCCCACTGTGGGATACCCTTGGCGATAAAGTACCACCCAGTTTTGACCGTTCGGCAATGTTGCGCCCCAGCACCGTCGCCGAAGCAATCATGACCTTAATCAATCTTCCCTCTGACGCAGTAATTAGTGACTTAGTACTGATGCCCAACGCAGGTACTTTCTAATTTTCAGAGGTGAGCGGCGCAGCCGCTCACCTCTGAAAGCAAAGAATTGTGGTAGTTCGTGCGATCGGGGTTAAAGAAGCAATTTTTGGTGGCGCGGCTTCGCCGCGCCACCAAAAATTGCTTCCGTGTTTCACGGCGCAGCCGTAACTATATCTCCAGATGGAATTAACTGAACCTTAACCCTGAAACGACTAAGGCAACTGGGAATAGTCTAAAATTTAATAAGACCACCAAAACTACGAACCCAAAATTATCAATTACTGAGAAATTAGCATTTTTGATTATGAGATTAACTTTGTTGGTTCTGACACCGTAGGGATTAGAACCAACAAGGTTGATTTTTTGAAAGCTAGTGCAGCCAATAGGGAGCTAGCTTTCAAAAAATCAACTTTTATAATGAGAACTGCTGCTGAGAGAAGCAATCGCTCCCAGAGATTTGTGCATAAGGGATAATACGCAAAATTTTCTAGAAAACCAAATCCAGTGGGAATTTTCGAGTTAGATAACGGCAAAGCCATATTCTCTAACTTGATTTCTCAATGCTGGCTGTTTGGAAATCGTCAAACAAAAAATTTTGATGTCTAATTGCAGTTTTCTCAGTATTTTTTGCTTTCTTAGTTTTAAGCTAACCCACTAGATATCTAGTAAGTATCACACTATGACGATCAGCATCTCTCGCCCTGTTAACAACCTTTCTGACAACGATTCCAAGTCTTCCAAGGTCATCGAGACTTTACCAACTCGCAAAGCGATCTCCCAAATTATTCGCGATCGCCTAGTTGCCTCCGGAGATCCCTTTTTTGCCAATGACTCGATCGCTCATCACATCAGCGATACCGAACGGGAGGAGCTAAAGAAAGAGATTGAAGGCAAATTGCAAAGCATGTTTGACTCTTTGGTAATTGATACTGCCAATGATCACAACACCAAAGATACCGCCCGCCGTGTTGCCAAAATGTACGTTGATGAAGTTTTTAAGGGGCGCTATCACCCAATGCCCAAGGTGACTGACTTCCCCAATGCCAAAGAACTTGACGAAATCTATACCCTTGGTCCGATCACGGTGCGCTCCGCCTGTTCTCACCACTTTGTGCCAATTGTTGGACAGGCTTGGATCGGTATTGTCCCTAGCGATCGCGTGATCGGCATTTCCAAATTTAATCGCATTGTCGATTGGGTGATGAGTCGCCCCCACATTCAAGAAGAAGCCGCGATCATGGTCGCCGATACCATCGAGAACCTGATCAAGCCCAAAGGTTTAGCTTTTGTGATCAAGGCGCAGCATATGTGTATGACATGGCGAGGAGTCAAAGAGCCTGAAACCAAGATGGTTAATTCGATTGTGCGTGGCTCCTTCAGGAACGACCCATACATGAAAAAAGAGTTCTTCGATTTAATCCGCGCCCACGGTTTTGGCGATTAAATCTTACACCCTTCTCAGTTAAAGATTAAACGTTGTGGCGCGAAGCGCCACAACGTTTAATCTTTAACGATAAAAAAGAGCAGCTAAGCTGCTCTTTTTTATCGAAAAATTGCATCACTGATGCGGCAAGCATCAAAAATTTCTTTAGGGTCATGCACTCGCAAAATATCGGCTCCGCCAGCAATACAGGCAGTACAGGCAGCAATTGTCCCAAACAGGCGATCGCTCGGATTAGGGCGATCGCAAATCGTACCAATAAAACTCTTACGGGATACACCCATTAATAAAGGCGCTTTAATATTTTTGAATGTTGATAGATTTTTAATTAGTTCTAAATTGTGGTCAAGGGTTTTGCCGAAGCCAATGCCAGGGTCGATCGCCACTAAATGAGAAGGCACACCACAAGCCTTAGCCATCTGGATCGCATCGCTCAAAAATTGCAGCACCTCGCGCACCACATTTTTATATTGGGGGTTGGTTTGCATCGTTTGGGGTTTGCCCTGCATATGCATCAAAAAAATTGGCACTTGCAATTTGCCAGCGAGGGAGAGCATTGCTGAGTCAAAGCGTCCTGCGGAAACATCGTTGATCATATCTGCACCTGTGGCGATCGCCTCTTTTGCCACCGCCGATTTCATCGTATCCACCGAGATCGACAAGTGCGGATATTCGGCGCGAAGGGTAGCGATGATCGGCAAGACGCGATCGCACTCTTCAGCAATGCTCACAGGCTCAGCATTAGGGCGTGTGGACTCGCCGCCAATATCCAAAATGTCGATATAGGGTAGCATTTGGGCGACCTGTTGCCTTGCTGCATCAAGGGAGTTAAATCGTCCGCCATCACTAAAACTATCGGGAGTAATATTCAAAACGCCCATGATGTGAGTGCGATCGCCCCACACAAATTGGCGATCGCGGATTTGCCAAGGTGTTAGCTTTGTTATTGGCTCAATTATCATCGGCTTAACCACCGCTTAAAATATCTTCCAAAACTTGAGCAGGATGCAGTTCGGCTTTAACCAATCGATAAATTTTTTCGACATTGCCATCAGCCCCAATTACAAAGGTATTCCGAAAAATACCCATATATTCTTTGCCCATCATTTGCTTTTTGCCATAGCTTTCGTAGGCTGTAGCAACGGTTGCATCCACATCGCAGAGCAAAGGAAAGTTCAATTCAAATTTTTCCGTAAATTTTTGATGGGACTTAGCATCATCGGTGCTAACCCCAAAAACAAGGGTGTTGTGGGCTTGAAACTGCTCATAGCGATCGCGAAAACCACAGGCTTCTTTGGTGCATCCAGAGGTATTGTCGCGGGGATAAAAATAAATAATTACCCGTTTTCCTTTCAGTGCGGAGAGCGTGACTAGATTGCCATTAGTGTCGGACACACTAAAATCGGGAGCGCGATCGCCAATACTCAAAGCCATATTGTTAAATTTGATTCTTAAATTTGATTACTGACAACTATCCCAATATTACCGCGCTCTGCCTGATCTTATTTTATTGAAAGCGTTGCTTTGCAACGCTTTCAATTTTTTTAGATACCGCCGCCTTCCGAAAAACCGTCATAACCTTCAGCCCGTTCAAACTTGTCAGAGGGTGTGAGATGGCGAGGGCGCACATTTTTCAGTAGTTCAGGATCGACCAAGTAGCCGTTGAGTGGATGCAAGGCATGGGCTTCGCTAAAGCGTTCTAACTGCTCAACTCGACCAATCAAAGAACGAATTACATCGCCTTCAGGGTCAGGAGTTTGGCTATGATCAAGCGCCGAAACCTTTACGCCATGACGATGCACAATTCGCCCAGGGATACCCACAACAGTACAGTCTGGCGGCACTGCCTTTAACACCACCGAGCCAGCACCAATGCGACAATTACTCCCAATTTCAATATTTCCCAGTACCTTCGCGCCCGCACCGATCACCACATTGTCGCCGAGGGTGGGATGGCGCTTGCCTGATTGCTTGCCAGTACCGCCAAGGGTTACGCCTTGATAAATCAGCACATATTCGCCGACGATCGCCGTCTCACCGATGACCACACCCATACCATGATCAATGAATGCGCCCATCCCGATCCTTGCACCTGGATGAATCTCGATGCCCGTCCAAAATCTGGCAAACTGCGAGATCATGCGGGGAATCACAGGTAAATTGAGGTGGTGCAGCCAATGGGCAAAGCGATAGAGCCAAATAGCATGAAGTCCTGGGTAGCATAACAGCACTTCTAGCCAGTTACGCGCAGCAGGATCGCGCTCAAAAATTATTGCGAAGTCTGCTCGCATGGTTTTGATGATACTTTTCAACGGTTTTAAAACCTTTTTTATACGCAACTGCTAGCTATAAAATCCTAGCGGATATTTTGTATCAAAGGAAACTACTTTTAGGACGAATCTTTAAGGCTACGCCAATAAATATTTGATGGCGCGGCTGCGCCGCGCTTTCAATTAGGTAAAGATTTTCAAATAAAGAAATGGCTATGCCATTTCTTTATTTGGTATAAATAATCACAAAGCACTGTATAGAAAATGACTGTCACTAGCCACTGCTATATAATCACTCTGTCACCTTATAACGAAATTTTATGGCTAAGTATGTATTTGTGACTGGTGGCGTTGTCTCTAGTATTGGCAAAGGCATCGTTGCCGCAAGTTTGGGACGCTTACTGAAATCTCGCAACTATTCGATCGCAATCTTAAAGCTAGATCCATATATTAATGTTGACCCTGGGACGATGAGTCCCTTTCAGCATGGAGAAGTCTTTGTGACCGAGGATGGCGCGGAGACAGATTTGGACTTGGGGCATTACGAGCGCTTCACTGATACTTCGATGTCTAAGTTAAGTAATGTGACGACAGGAGCGATTTACCAAGGCGTAATCAATAAGGAAAGACGGGGCGACTATCAGGGTGGCACGGTACAGGTAATTCCCCATATCACCAATGAAATTAAAGAACGGATTCATCGGGTGGCGAATAATGGCAATCCTGATGTGGTGATTGTGGAAATTGGTGGCACGGTCGGCGATATTGAGTCGTTACCGTTTATTGAAGCAATTCGCCAATTCCGTAAAGATGTGGGTCGCCAAAACGTGGTCTATATGCACGTTACTCTGATGCCTTGGATCGCCTCGGCAGGCGAAATGAAAACTAAACCCACCCAGCACTCGGTTAAAGAATTGCAATCGGTGGGGATTCAGCCCGATATTTTGGTTTGTCGTAGCGATCGCCCTTTGCCACAAAATATCAAAGATAAAATTTCAGAATTTTGTAATGTTTTGCCTGAATGTGTGATGACAGGGCAGGATGTTAAAAGCATATACGAAGTGCCTTTGGCGATGGAACGCGAAGGGCTAGCTGAGCAAGCATTACGCCTGTTGGGAATGCAACAACGTCAGCCCGATCTTCGCAGTTGGCAGACCCTTGTCGAGCGGCTGTACCGTTCCGAGCATCAAGTGGAAGTGGCGATCGTGGGGAAATATGTGCGCCTGACCGATGCCTATCTGTCAGTAATCGAAGCTCTCAAGCATGGCGCGATCGCCCTGAATAGCAATGTCAATTTGCGCTGGGTGAACTCTGAAGATATTGAAGTCTATGGCGCGGAGAAGTTTCTCAAAGATGTCCATGCGATCGTCGTGCCGGGAGGCTTTGGCAATCGTGGAGTCGATGGCAAAGTGGCAGCGGTGCAGTATGCCCGCGATCATCAGGTGCCATTTTTGGGACTATGTTTAGGAATGCAATGTGCGGTGATCGATTGGGCGCGAAATGTGGGACAGATGCCTGAAGCAAATAGCGCCGAATTTAATCCTGATTCTCCTAATCCTGTGATCCACTTACTGCCCGAGCAGCAGGATGTGGTTAACCTCGGCGGCACGATGCGTTTGGGGCTGTATGCTTGCCGCCTTGTGCCTGAGACGCTCGTGCATCGGCTCTATGACGAGTCCGTAATTTACGAACGTCACCGCCATCGCTATGAGTTTAATAATGCCTATCGATCGCAATTTACCGATTCGGGCTATGTGATTAGTGGCACTTCTCCCGATGGCAGGCTGGTGGAGGCGATCGAGCTACCCGCCCATCCCTATTTTGTGGCGACCCAGTTCCATCCCGAGTTTCAATCACGCCCGAGTCGTCCCCATCCGCTTTTTCAAGGTTTAATCCAAGCCGCCTTAAATTTGCAAAGCGATCGCCGTATCAAGGGAACGGAACTGGAGGATGCCCAAATCTTGGCGCAGTTTAGCGATCAGCATGAACAACAGCAGTTTGCTTCAGCAAATACTTAATATCACTTTTGTAAATTGAAAACCAAAGCCAGTTGTCCCAAACAAAGAAACGGCTACGCCGTTTCTTTGTTTGGTAATTAGCATTGCGGCGCTTCGCGCCGCAATGCTGATTTCTCACTAGGAAGGGAATAGGTACATCTTGCTTGGAATAGAATTGAGGTAGATCACTTGTATTTTTTTCTAGTAATGCTTTCTATGAAATTTTTTAGTACAGAATTTATGAAAAAAGTCAAACGCAATGTCAAAGCATGGACAAGTGTGATGCTAGCGGCTTCGCTAGTAGCAGCAGCCGTCTTTGGCAATGCCCACGAAGCTTTTGCTAGACGTGGTGGTGGTAGTTTTGGTGGTAGTCGGTTCTCGGCTCCTACTCGCTCGGCTCCCTCCCGAAGTGGCTCTACCTATGGCGGCAATAGCGGCTATTACGGCGGCGGTGGTGGCGGTGGTTTCTTCTTCTTGCCGATGTTCTTTGGTGGCGGCGGTAGTGGTTTGTTTACCTTGCTGCTCTTGGTGATTGTGGCGGGTGCGATTATGCAAGCATTTCGTGGCAGGGGTGATGGCGAAGGCATCACAGGCATGAATAGCAAAGTTAGCGTCACCAAAGTTCAAGTTGGCTTACTCGCTTCGGCGCGATCGCTACAGCAGGAACTAACCAGACTGGCGCTAGAGTCGGACACCTCAACTTCTGAAGGAATCGCCGTTGTAGCCCGTGAAACGGCGATCTCGTTGATGCGTCATCCCGAGTACTGGGTTTATGTGAGCAGTGCCAAGGAAAATACTACTTTTGCCCTTGCTGAGCAGAAGTTTAACGGCTTGGTGATGTCCGAACGCAGCAAGCTCAATGAAGAAGTATTGCGGAATGTGGGTGGGCGCTTAACTCAAGGCAAGACCACCGCCACCTTACCGAGCGAAAGCGCAGCTATGGAAGACCCCAGCGAATACATTATTGTCACAATGCTGCTGGCGGTGTCTGGTGACAGCCTCAGCAAGTTACCCGTTCTGCGTTCTTCCGCAGATTTGCAGTCGGCTCTCTCAGCGATCGGCTCTATTCCCACCGATAGCCTATTGGCTGTCGAAGTACTATGGGAACCTCAGTCCGATGAGTATACTTTGACCAGTGACGAAGCCCTAACTATTTATCCTGATCTAGTCAGAATTTAGGGCTAGAACCGATTTTTAATGGCGCGGCGAAGCCGCGCCGTTCTTGTTTTTAGTGCATTGCAGCCCTGCCGCGATGCACTAATTTTTTAAGGAAAGCGGCGCTGTACTAATAAAATATGATCAAAAGCATGGCGCTAATGGACGATCTGTGGTATCACTTACCAGTATTATTTTTACTTATTTTTTTGGCACAAGCTTGAAGTATTGTGATTTGGCAAATATGGCAGAAGCAATGACATACTCCTTTCTCGGCGAAGAATTGGTGTTGTGGCGCTTCGCGC